>CAYJVQ010000008.1:0-17238 GCA_964373605.1 uncultured Gammaproteobacteria bacterium
CCATAGCATAAGAGTACACGGTAATTATTGGTATGATCAGTATCTTAAAAAAAAGAAAGTTTTCATCCCTCTTATTTTCATAGCAAATTTAGTCTTTGTTTTGTCTCTGTACGGCCGACAGGTAAAACAAAGAGAATTTTTAGCGTTGCAAAAATATGATGGTATAATCTCTGCGCTTGAAAAATTTTATGCGGCTCGCGGAGTGTACTCCTATGAACTAGAGGATTTGGTAGGAGAGTATCTTCCTTCCTTACCAACGACGACGGTTGAAGGGATAGTTGATCTCATTGTATATTCACCAACTCCACCTAATAAAGAGAATAAGTGGAACAACAAAATCTTCATTGGTACAAACGTTCCTCCATACACGCTCACGTTGTGGGGGAGTGGCGGAGTTCTCGGTCGTGATACTTTCATTCGCTATTGTCCCAAACAGTATGATTGCCGATTTAAAATGGACGTGTCGATTCCGACAAAAACCAGCAAAGGATACAAGACCGAAGAAAAAGAATTTGATCCGGTCAGACTTACAGACACATGGGTAGAATTACAAGATTTTTAATTATAGACCAAATGAATAAAAAAAGTATATGAGTCATTGGGGTCATGCCCTTGTCATCCGTAACCCGGTAACGGATGACAAAGGTCTGACCCCCTATAAATTTTTCCAAAATGTCGGTTTAATACAGGGAAGAATGCGTAGATCTTTAAAAATGGCGCGGTAATCACCACTGATGCCGATACTTCGGCAGTTTTGATACGCTCTATCGACTGAATGATTATTGAGCACCCCGGCAAATTTATCTTGCACAAATAACTCCAACCGTTCGTAAAAACGTTTTTGTATTTTCGGTGGAATCTTTTTCAGTTTTTTTAAAAGTTGTATGGAATTTTATCTCCACACCTTATTTTTTCAAGAATTTGGTTGCGTCCTTGGTTGAGGTAAAACTCGGGGAAAGATTTTTACCTTGATAAATATCCCTGAAGGCATTTTTTACTTCTCGGGTCGTTTTTGCGTTAAATTTTTCGCTACCGACCAATTCTAAGGTTAAATCCCCATCAACAAAAGCTTTGGTGGCGAGTTTCAAAACAGAAGCAAAAGCAATGCCCTCGCGCTGGGCTTTTGCCATGGCTTTTTCCTTCAGCTTTTTGTCGATTTTAAAAATTATTTGCGTGGTCATATTTTTTCATATGAAAAAGTTATTGCATATATACTGTAGCTATACTTTAGATATACGTCAATGGGTTGGTGCATTGCTCGAGTACAGAACTTGGGAAAAACGATCATCTCTTGACTTGATCATTTTAACTTGTCAAACAATCGCGACAGACGTGTTATATTGACGTTGTGGGCGAAAAGCGGTAACAATAAGCCCTCGTTCTTTCACATCCCCACTTTGGAGGTTTCGATGAAAGCCGGGAGTTTCGCTTTGTTGGCGTTGCTTGGGATCATCTTGTTTACTCCCATTTCTTCGGCACTTGCGCAGTGTAAAGTGGAAACGAAGGCCGAACAACTTCTCCAGGCGAGTGTTGATGGGGAGAAGGCTTTTGCGCAGATGGATCTGACTGCGCTTCTCATGCACGCCAGAGTGGCTCGCGATGATATCATCACCTGCATCAAAGAGCCCATCACCCCGAAGCAAGCCGCGGCGTTTCATCGCCTGATGGCGCTTGAAGCGTTCACTCGCCACAACTACAAGCGTGTGGAAAGTGAGTTTCATGCGGCGCGTATGCTTGAACCCGGATACGCCATTCCGGCCGATGTCGCCGACGGAGATCACCCTTTGTTGACGCACTACGAAGATGCGGCCATGTCACCCGATGGGGAACCGGAATCCATCTACGCACCCGCTCAAGGACATGTGTTTATTGGCGGAGTGCGAAATGCACCGTGGCGCAAACTCACGCCGGCCGTTATCCAGGTTTACGCATCCGAAGTGGAAACGAGTTGGATTGAAACACGTTATGTTCAGCCGGGCGAAACGTTGCCTGTTTGGGGGAGAAACGTCTTTGGAATGACCGCGAAGGACTTGGGCATCGACACTCAACCGAGTTGGCAGAAGCCAATGCCATGGTACATTTCTGCAGGAGTCTCTGCGGTGATTGCCGGAGTTTTCTACGGTCTTGCCATGAACGAAAAGTCCCAGTTTGATGACTCGTCAACTCCGGATAATGAGCTGGCAGGTCACAGAGACCGCGCAAACGGTTTTGGTTTGACTTCCGTCGCCACCGCCGGTCTTGCTCTCGCGCTCACGGGCATCGGAATCGGTTTTGATTTCGGCTTTGAAAGTCTTGATGAGCCAACGGTTTCGCCGGTCTTCTCGACTCCACGATCGTCTGATCACCCATTTGCGTCCGGAGCATTTCCATGATCGACAAGGATGCCATCACGCTGGCCTTCAAACAATATCGGGGTGGGCGAATCCGTGTTGATGACTTCATCGGCAGTGGCGGGATGGGGAGTGTCTTCAAGGGTTTTGACACGAGAATCAATCGTGTTTATGCCATAAAAGTACTCAACCCGGACTTGTTGGACAACCGGCAAGTCATCAAGCGTTTTAAGCGGGAAGCCATCATCATGACCCAGATCGATCATCCCGCGATTGTGCGGGTGTACGATCTGGATGACATTGACGAGGTCATCCCCTTCATCCTTCTTGAGTGGATTGATGGCGGATCGCTTTGGGATTATGTTGAGTCGCACGGTCCGATGGATTCTGTCATGGCGGTGTATGTGATGACGCTTGTGTGCGCCGGTATCGAAGCCGCGCATGCAAAAGGCGTGATCCACCGCGACATCAAGCCGGACAACATCCTGCTCGCCACAAACGGTTATCCGAAAGTGACGGATTTTGGGATCGCGTTGATTGAGAGAACTCAAAATCGTCTCACAAGGGAGGGAGTGGGTCTGGGATCGTTTGGATTCATGGCTCCCGAGCAGATGGATCATGCCAATGAAGTGGACATCCGTGCAGACGTGCATGGGCTTGGAGTCACCCTGTGGTCCATACTCAAAGCTCAAATGCCTACTGCCGGATACATCTTCGGTCATGACATTGCCTTCAATTCCGACAAGCTTGACGGGATTTCAGCGCCGATTGCGGCCATCATCGAGAGGGCGACGCGGATCAATCGGGATGTTCGGTATTCTGACGTGGCCGAGATGCGAATGGCTCTGCAACGCGTGATCGATTCATGCGATGCGGTAAGGCATACGCATTTTTACGGAGGGGATCGTCAGGCGGCCGGACAGCTTCGTCTGCCAACACCTCGCGTGGGAGGTTCGCGTGATGAAGACGACCGTCCCATTGAGGACGCGAAGTCTGATTCCGAGGTGCCCTCCGAGTCTCCCGCGTCTCTCGCGTCTCCCGACATCGGCTCCGTAGTGTATTTGTCTGATGATTTGCTGGTTGAGGATTCGCAATTTGAGTTCGTGCTCGCGCAAACTCGCAAAAAGACACGGGTGCGGCTGTTCGTGATTCTGGGATCTCTGCTTTGCGCGTTTGCCGTTGGAATCTTTCTTGCCCTTGCCAGCAAGACCCCGCTTTCTTCTCATCAGGCAACTATTACTTCACCAAAATCCGTTCCTCATGTGCCGTATCTGGCGCTTCGAGGCCCGATTTTTTCTCAAGATCGAGTCGCAAGGCGTGTGCAAGAGACGGAGATACTTTCTCTTGTCCTTGCGCCTGCAGAAGCGCAAGGAGACCAACCGTCTGTACCGTCTTTACAACCTGTTGTCAGTACTCACCCGGTGCGTAAACCGGTTGGCAACAAGTCTTCAAGAGCCACAGCGCCAGCCGCTCATGAGACCCCGGCCATAGCATCACAACCGGAAATGGCGCGTCTGACACCAGAAGTGGTAGACCCAAACCCGGTAGTCGAAATGGCGCCGGTGATTGAAACGTCGCGTGTGAACGTGTCGTTTACCGATGGTGATCCGGTGCGCGTTTGGCTGGTGGGTTCCGGCGTTTACTACCGCATCCCAGGTTCGGTTCCACCCGGAACCTACAAAGTTATGGGAGCGTTCCCAAGCGGTGAGCGCGCGGTTGTATCTTCGCTTGTCATTAGTGGCGGTCGAAGCATTCGCATCGTCTGTAACAACGCTTTCGCCAAGTGCCAGGCGAACTAAAGCGACAAAATCCTTGACGAGGCCATCACCTCGTCTTTTTTTATTCCCAATCCTTTCTCAATCCCAGGGTTATCCCAGGGATAACCCTGGGATTGATTGAGGGGATGGGTTGGGTTCTTCACAATTTTGTTACGATCAGGCATGATGATTTGCGTATGATTGATCTCAAACTTATTCGAGAACAAGCCGATCGCGTCAAAAAGGCGTGTCGCGATAAAAACGTTTCTCTCAATGTGGAACGTGCAGTTGAATTGGAAGCGACACGTCGTCAATTGCAAAGCCAGATTGATCAGCTCAATCAAGAGCGTAAAAAATCTGCGCGGGAAAAAGATCGAGAAGAAGGCAAACGTCTGAAAGTTCAGTCGATTGAGATCGAAGCGGCGTTTAAAAAAACGGATGACGAGCTCAGTATCCTCATGCGAAAAATTCCAAATTTGCCAACAGATGACACTCCCATCGGAAAGGGTGAAGCACAAAATGTTGTTTTGCGAAGCTGTGGCGAACCCCCCGCATTTGATTTTTCGCCGAAAGATCATATGGTTCTTGGTGAAACACTCGGTTTTATTGACTCCAAAAGAGCGGCTGAAGTCACAGGCACGCGTTTTACTTATTTGATGGGTGATGCCGTTTTGCTTCAATTTGCTCTTGTGCAATGGGTGTTTTCTGTGCTCACAAACGAACAAACGCTTCAATCCATCATCACAAAAGCCAAACTGTCGGTTTCATCGCGTCCTTTTGTTCCCGTGGTTCCGCCGCTGATGATTCGTCCGGATGTTTTTGAGCGCATGGCGCGTCTGGAACCAAAAGAGGAACGCTATCACATTGAGTCTGATGATCTCTATCTGATCGGAAGTGCGGAACACACACTAGGACCTCTCCATATGGGACAGACGCTTTACGAAGCGGATTTGCCTGCGCGTTATATGGCGTTTACACCGGCATTCCGCCGCGAGGCAGGGTCGTATGGAAAAGATACGAAGGGAATTTTGCGTGTTCATCAATTCGATAAAATGGAAATGGAATCCTTTACGATTCCCGAGCAAGGACAACAGGAACAAGATTTTTTTGTTGCCATTCAAGAGTACTTCATGCAAGCGCTAGACCTTCCCTATCAAGTGGTGATGGCCTGCACGGGCGATCAGGGTGATCCGGATGCGCGTTTGATTGATATTGAAACATGGATGCCGGAGCAAAAAAAATATCGAGAGACTCATTCAGCCGATTACATGACGGATTATCAGGCACGTCGGTTGGGAACAAAAGTCAGGCGAACGGACGGTTCAAGTGAGTTTGTTCATATGAATGATGCGACCGTGTTTGCGATGGGCCGAATCTTTATTGCCATTTTGGAAAATTATCAACAGGCGGATGGAAGCGTTCTTGTGCCGAAAGTTTTACAACCACTCCTTGGGAAAGATCGGTTTGAAAAATAAATGTTATACACAGAAGGTTGTTTGAAAAAGTGCGAACAGAAAAAATGCTGATGTTCGCTCTTTTTTGTTTGTTGAAAATTGTCATGTTATTTTGACGAACCTTAAATTTTCTCTTATTTTAGCGTAAAAATCATTGACAAGAAGCGTTTTTTTTGTTTTGATAAAAACATGATCGCTTGGTTATTCCTGTCTTGGTCGCTAAGGAAACGTGACGAAATGAATCAGAACCGTTTCTTGCCGACAACATGGGTCGTACCAAAATAATGTTTTTTTAAACTTCACATCAGGAAGTTTATAGGAGGCGATCTCGAATGTTTCGTACGGGGAAGTCGTGACGTTCGTCAACCAACTGGCACGGGCGCGTGAAGTACTCGCGCGCCTTGCGAGAGGGTTGACCTCTCAACACCCTTTACAACGGAGTGTGTCATGAAGACGGCTTTATTGATCATCATTCTGTCGTTGTCCGCTTGCAATCCGATCGTGGCAGAGTACGACGACGCAGGAAACACCGAGTCTGATTCAGACAAAAACAACATGGGTGGCGGGCAGAACAGCTTTCTGCATCTTCCGCTCCCCAAGGGAGCCCAGTGCCTCTTGACGCAAGGCGCAAATGGAGAGTTCAGTCACAGTGCGAGCTCGACGAAGTGGGATTTGGACTTTGACACGTCCAATTCGCAGAGTGAGGAGATCTACGCATCCGTCAGCGGGATCGCGCACGTTCACGACGCGCTTCTCACATCGAGTCCGTTTGGAAATCACATCAACACGGATCGAGGTGATGGAACCTATGGTGTGGATGCGCATCTCGGTCAAGTATTCATTTGCGATGGGTGTGAAGTGGCTATCGGCCAGCTCATCGCGTTTGAAGGATGTACAGGGGTGTGCACCGGTGATCATGTGCATACAGGACTCCATAAAGGAGATGCGTCCCTTCCTGCCGAAAAGGGGGTTTCGATCAAGGCAACTTATCTCGTTGAAAATGATGACGGAACCACGTCCACACTTTCAAGCGAAGATTTCGTTGTTGGCAAATCGTACCGATCAGCCCTGCCGGTCGCTCTGAAGCATCCTGATGGGACGTTGGTGATCACGGGTTACAACCCGAAGGTCTATCTGATCGAAAACGGCCACTGCAACTGGATTTTGAACGAGCAAGTTTTTTGGAGCCAGGGCTATCGCTTCGAGGATGTCGTGCTCATCTCTGATGAGGAACTCAACTGCTATCCCGAAGGGGAAATGATTTCCCAGATCGGGCTCGTTGAGGCCGTGACAGATCCAAACGGATCGTTGTGGCTGATCGTCGGGGCGCAAAGCGATCCGAAGCGATATCGCATTCAAGTCAACCCATTTGGTTGGCAGGGTGTGTTGGCTTCATGGGGGCTTCTCTATACCGTTTCAAACCCTCCGCTTTGGGTCATGTGGGATCATTCGTATCTCACGCAATGGAATCAGGTGAGCGGATTTGCACAGTTCCGAAGCGGTTCGTTGATGAAGGAGATGTCAAGCTCCGCTGTCTACGTTGCCGGTGACGAAGTTGCCATGCCGATCAAAAACTGGGAGACATTTCTCCTGCTCGGCTTCCTCAAGCGTCCGATTATCTGGGTTGAAGACGGCGCCATCCTCTCTGTGCAACAGAAAGTGGGAGACTGTCAGACCGGCAAGGATTGCGTTGACATCGAGACGATGAGCGTTTGCGAGAACGGTTGGAGCGACGCTTCTGACAAAGGAAATCAAGGAGGGTCGCAACCGTTGCAGAACCCTCAACCCGCGCAGAGCCCGCAACCGGAGCCAGAATCACAACCAGTGTCAGAGCCACAGCCAGAGCCGGCACAAGAAACTCAATCCGAGCCGGAATCGCCCCCCACTTCCGCTCCCCCTGCTCCCGCGACTGCTGGAACCGATTCTTTCTGTCCTGATCAGGCGCTGGCTTGTATCAGTGATGTGGACATGAACGGAATTCCGGAAACGCTTCTTTTGGCCGATCATTTGTGGACATCCCAAATGCTCGATGGGGTCCCGGCCTACGTGTACTCAAACGGCGGATGTTTTGCCGGCCCACTGACCACCAATGATCTGGTCAGATCAACAGGCGCGTACTACATCCTTGACTTCTCTCCCATCGGGGTTGACTGTTCAAGCCAGATCACCCTCGTCTCCACGATCGGCATGGACGGTTACCCGCCGCAGTCAGACATGTCCAACTGGATGTGGTGGCAGAATGCGGCACTATGCTCTTTGAGCAACTCGCTTTGCCAGCTCATGAACAATGGAACGAGCTGGGAAGAGTGGTTGATCTCTGTTGCCTGGCACCCGCAAAACGGACTCATGCCAAATGGCAACGGTTTGGTGAGCAACTTCCAACTCTGATCGCGAGGTCTCACAACTCTTTCCTGTGCATATGCGTATGCACAGGTTTTTCTTTTTCTGCTATAATTCCAAAAGATATGAACAAAATAAACGCGCGTATTTTAGCGTCGCTTTTGTGGCTCAAGGCGCGTTACGACGTTTTAACCAGCCGCCCGGGAGGACAGGCGTTGATTTTACTTTTTTTTGTAGGCATGGGATTTTTTTTCTCTGCGCGTCCGGTTTATGCTTGTGAAGGTGTTGATGTTGAATGCTGGATTCAGTCAGCCATGCTTTTTATTACCACGCTCGTTGCGGGTTTTCTTGGAAAATTAATCGCGGTCGTCCTTGAGTTCATGATCCCGGTCATGCTCTACAATTCGTTTTCGTCTTCCCCTGTTGTGACTGCCGGCTGGGCGCTTGTGAGAGATACGGTGAACATGTGTTTTGTCATCATTTTAATCATTATCGCGTTTGGAACGATCTTTGGACACAGCAAATTTAAGTGGCAACAGCAAGTGCCAAAATTACTGATCTTCGCCATCGTCATCAATTTTTCAAAGACTCTTGCCAGAATCATGATTGACTTTGGTCAGGTGATCATGCTCACTTTTGCCAATGCTCTTCGCGAAATTGCGGCAGGAAACATCATAGAACTTTTCGGACTCAACAAAGTATCGGCGTTTTCTGAAAGCGCAAAAGGAACACCAGCTCTTGATTGGGATTTGGTGATGGCAGGTTTAGCTTCCGTGTTTGTACTGGCTTGGGTGCTTGTCATTATGGTTCTTTTATTTGCTATTCTCATTTACCGTGTTGTCGCTCTTTGGATTTTGATTGTGATTGCTCCCCTTGCCTGGTTTGCGGGCGGGGCGAAAGATATAATTTCCAGTAACGCCTACGAGGATTGGTGGGCAAAGTTTAAATGTTTGGTTGCGATCGGTCCTGTGCTTACATTCTTTCTGTGGCTCGCTCTTTCTGTGGCTGGCGCAGGAGCTGCGGCGAAAGGTTTTGATACGGGAACGGTCGCTCTTGGCGATTCTACAAATTTGTTTACGAAAATTTTCGAATTTCAGCATTTTATGAGCATGGTGATCGGATCTGCCATGCTTATAGCAGGTTTGCAAATGGCGCAACAGATTTGCAGTGTGATGAGCGGAACGTTTTTGGGTAAATCGCTTGGAAAAGCCGTCGCGTTTGGTCCCGGCATGATTCAATTTGGAAAAGGAGCGGCGCTCAAGACAGCGGGATGGACTGGGCGAAAAATAGGGGCTGGAGCGCGTGCGACCGGGCGGGCCAGTGCGCGTGGAGCCGGGATGTTGGCACGCACAAATGCAGGTCAAAGAATAGGGCTTGGCAATCTGACGTCCGAGGCTCGTTCTGTCAGAGCGCGCGAGAGAGCTGAAGCTCAAGGCAGTGGAGTTTGGGGCAGAATGAGAGCTCGTCAACTTTTGGCAAAAGCCCAAAGACTTGAAGGAGCTCGTCCAGAAGCGATCGCGAAGGCCACAGAGCAATACAGTCAACAAAGTACAGATGTGAAAGCGGGATTGTTGAGTCGTTTTGCAAGATCCCCGGTTGGAAAATTAGGACAGATCGGAGGAAATGAAGATGAAGTGCTAGGGCGGTTCAAAGACGCTCTTGGCAATAAAGATGTGATGGCGAAGCTTGAAAAGTCCGGAGATCTTGCCGCGCTTTGGAAAAATTACGGTTCAAAAATGGAAACAACTTTTCGTGGCGATAAAGCGACGACGGAGCAACTTCAAAGTTTTAAAAAGCGCCATGCGCATTTGACCGGTTCGGTTGGGGATCTGAAATCTTTTGAAGATTTTCAAAATTTGTCCGATGAGGCGATGAAGGATCAGAGCGTTCGTACACACGCGTCAAATACAAAGATCAGTGTAAAAGATGGCAATAAAACAAAGCAAATGAATGCCATGGCCGCCATTTTGGACGGAAAATTCGGAAATACGAAAAAAGATTTGGTTCAAGGCGGATATGATGCATTCGACGATAGTCAGCTCCGCGCGGCCGACATGAGTTCTGTTGCACAGTCCGGCTCATTGCAAACGGTTCATCGCGCCGCGATGTTGGCGCTTCAAGATGGAAAGATTACACGGGTAAACGATGCGACCTCTCAATTGATTGCACAGTATAAGAATCAGGATACAACGGACGAACAGCGATTCGCGATCGCCGGCGTGCTCGACAGTCTGAAAGCGGATTTGGCTCAACAGCATCGTTCCGGAAGTTTGAAAGGCGTCTATGCCAACCAGTTGAAGGCTCTGGAACAAACGTTCGCGGCGGATCGGCAATCTGCGGAAAGCGCTGTCAACAGGGTTGGATCCGATGCCAATTATGGAAAAATTCCGTCGGTGATCACACAGAATGATCCCGCGGCATTTGTTCAACAAAATTTTGCGAACGCTTCTCGTGGGCGCAAAGCGGATGCGGCGCAACAATTGAGTGCACAGTTGGATGAAAAGCAAAATCAAGCGCACGGACAGGTTCAAGAAATGACGACCGCGGTTCTCATGCAGAACGGTTCGTTGAGTCAGGAAGCGCAAGGCATTAAACAAGAAGTGGATCGTTTGTGGCAAACATTCCGCGATGCACGAAAAGCGGCAGAAGATCGGGCCAAGTTGGATGTGCAAGCGCTTAAAACTCAATCACAATCCAAACAAAAAGAGATCGAGGCAAAAGCGGACCAGTTTAAGTCTGCGAAAAAGTCCGGCCAGAATCCCACCGTGCTCGCACGCATTGAAGGGGAGTTGACTTCGCTCAAGGCCGAAAAAACCGCTCTTGATGATCAAGTAAGCGCGAAAGCTCCTTCTGTTGATGAAGAGGTGAGTGTTGTGGCGAGCAGGCAAGCCTATGAGACAAAACAGCAGGAATTGAAACAGAAATTAACGGTTGAGGTCGCTGGCAATCCGGCATCTTCTTCAGATCTGCAAGCCAGGTTAGCCGCTCTTGCCGACACACAACAAGAGAAAGATAAGCTGGCGCAAGCGGTCGCGGCCATTGAAGCGCTTCGACGTTCACATGTCTAATTCCTTCACACAGCGGACGTTATCCAAAAAAGCTCGAGATTATTTCCTCTCGGAAGAAGTGTTCGCTTCTTACGAGCGCCTTGTGTCGGCTGCCGGATTGAAACAAGAAGATTCGGTTCCCGCTCTCTCAACACTGGTGCATCGTTTTGTAACCGGAATGGATACCCTCGCGGATTTGAGGCGCAATATGGAGATGACGTTTCTGCTTTCATCGTCACAAGCAAGCGAAATGCTCTCGGCGATTATCTTGCAAATTATGACGCCGATCGTTCAAGAAATTCCGGAGGTCGCGAAAGAACTTGCAGACGAAAAAGAAATCGCGCAAGCCAGAATTCAGGCGGAACAATTAAAATCCGAACCGCGCGCGGATGTTGTTCAGCAAGAGAAAGACCAGATTTTGGAAAAAAAGCAACGTCTGCGTGAGGAACGAAAAGCGTTAGAAGAAAAAGAAGTTCAAATACTGACGAAGCGTTATGTGCAAACGACCGGAAGGGTTCCGACCGAGCATGTCGTTCCTGTGGCGCCTCCTCTCTCGCGCACTTCCGTGGCCCTCTCCGCTCACATGCAAATTCAACAACAACAAGCAAAAATCGATACAGAAAAAGTTCGTGCGGCTGTTCAACAAACGGCTGTGGCAAAGCCGTCTATGACAACACGAAAGCCACGTATGCAAGACATTGCGACCATGCCGCGTCTGGCAGGTCCGTTTGAAGAATTGCAATCCTTGAATCTGATTTCGTTTCGCCGACTTGCAAAAGATCCCGAGCAGACTATCCATCGGATCAAAGACATGGTCAACTTGCTGGATGATCAAGGATATGAAAAACGAGTGGCCGGTATTCGAGCTTTCCAATCCTCACCCATCATGCGCGCCTATGGTCAGATTACGCAAAAAGCGTTGATTTTTGGAAAATCTGTTGCGGATGTGCTTGTGGAAGATCCGGAAGCCATGTCTATGAAAGAATATCAAGCTCTCATGAAGTTAAACGCGGAATTGAGATTCTGAACTGTTTTTATGCCAGACCAATTCGTTGTTCCACAATTTATTGATGCGGAAGATAAGATTTTCGGGCCTATTACGGCACGTCAGTTTATCATTCTCATGATCGCTCTGCTTTTGGACTTTGCTCTTTTTAAGCTTCTTTCCTTTGTCGCTTTTTTGCTGACCGGGATTCCGGTGATTATTTTGGCCGGCATTTTAGCGTTTACCAGAATTAACGGACAAGCTTTTCATTATTTTGTGCTGAATCTTATTCAGACGTTCAAGCGTCCACGGTTGCGCATCTGGAATAAAGTGTATACTGACAAAAAGCTTCGCACGTTGATGAAAGAGGCCGGTCCGCCTCCGGCGCTCATACGGCCTCGGAAGGCGCCGCTTTCTTTGTCACGACTCAATGAACTGACGTTGGTGGTGAATACGGGTGGTGTGTATAAGCCGGAAGAGTAATCAGAGACTGCGAGACTGCTCTCAAAACTCGCGCCCGACATCTCATCGAGTTTTCAACCGTTTCAATCAGACCTATGCCTGAAATGCAATCAAAAAAATTAGCGAAAGCAAAATCCGGATTTTCAACAGAACAGTATCTTGATATTGCGGAGATTCGTGACGACATGGTGATATTGAAAGATGGAACCGTGCGTTCGGTGATTTTGGTTTCCAGTATCAACTTCGCGCTTAAATCCGAAGATGAGCAAGAAGCGATTATTCAGGCGTACATGTCTTTTTTGAACAGTCTTGAATTCGGTGTTCAAATCGTTATTCAGTCGCGTCGGATGAATATTGATGCGTACATGCAAACACTTTCGGATCAAGAACGTCAAACACAAAACGATTTGTTACGTTCTCAAATTGCGGATTATCGTACGTTTGTGAGTGAGCTTGTCGAAATCGGTCAGATTATGCAAAAAAGATTTTATCTCATTATTCCGTACGATCCGCTCACCAATAAAAAGAAAAATTTTTGGACAAAATTGAGCGAGGCGCTTTCACCGGCCGCGTCGGCTCAATTGAATCTCAAACAGCTTGCCGATCGCATCGAACAAATGTCTCGGCGTGTCGACATTATTTCAGGCGAACTCAACAGTATGGGGCTCGCGTCTGCCCGTCTGGACACTCAAGGGCTGATCGAGTTGTATTACAACGTGTATAATCCGGATGTGTTTGAAGAGCAAAAATTAGGTGATTTGTCAGAGATTCAGCATGAATAGATCATTCCTTATGCCTATTGAAATAAGCAAAATTAAAGCTGCGATGCCTGCGCCTCCGTTGAAAAAGCCCGTGTTGATAAAACCCGAGCAGGAGAAAGTCAAGAAAGAACGCGAGGCATTGGAAGAGGAGCGGATTTATCGTCGCGGCGTGGTGACCGTGAAGGACATCATCGCTCCGGCTTCCTTTGAGGTGCGTCCGCGCTCTCTTCAATTGGGAGGAATGTTTTTGCGCACGATATTTGTGATCACGTATCCACGGCATATCGGACTGGGATGGTCTTCGCCTCTGATCAATCTGAACAAGACTTTCGACATCGCCATGTATTTTTATCCGATTCAAGCAAAGATTATTCTGAAACAGTTGCAAAAGAAAGTGGGCGTGTTGGAAGCCGGTATTTTTGCGGGTGCGGAAAAAGGCGCTCCGCGCGATCCGATTTCCGAAACGGCGCTTCGCGATGTCGAAGAGCTTCGCGATGCGCTCACTCAAGGGATCGAACATTTTTTTCAATTTTCTTTTTACATCACGATTTACGCAAAAAACGATGAGGAACTTGATCGATTTTCTTCGGAAGTCGAGTCGCTCTTTGGAAGTAAACTCATTTACACGAAAGCGGGATATTATCAAGCCGAACAAGGATTTAATTCAACCGTTCCGCTTGGCAACGATGAATTGCAGATTTCTTATAACATGAACACGTCTCCCATCGCGGCGTCTTTTCCTTTTATCAGTTCTGATTTGACTTCTGATAACGGGATTCTCTACGGCATCAACCGCCATAACAATTCGCTCATTCTTTTTGATCGGTTCAGTTTGCAAAATGCCAATGCGGTCGTTTTTGCCACATCCGGTTCCGGAAAATCCTATGCGGTAAAACTGGAGATTTTACGCTCGCTCATGATGGGCATCGATGTGATTGTGATTGATCCTGAAATGGAATATAAGCATCTGTCTGATGCGGTGGGAGGGACGTTCATCAACGTTTCACTGGCTTCGGATGCGAAAGTGAATCCCTTTGATCTTCCGCGTTCGATCGGGGAAGGTACAAAAGTCGAAGATATTATTCGAAGCGCCGTGATTACCCTCAAAGGGCTTTTGCGCATCATGATCGGGCAACCTATCGGGGAGCTTGGAAAGCTGGGATTTACCCCGCAAGAAGATTCCATTTTGGATCGAGCGCTCATTGAAACGTATGCAAAAAAAGATGTCACCCCCGATCTTGCTTCGCTGGCGGACATCGAACCACCGATCATGCAAGATTTGCAGGACGTTTTGGAAGGGATGGAGGGCGCGGAAGAAATTGTGGCGCGTTTGAAAAAATTTACAGATGGAACTTTTTCCGGACTGTTGAATTCTCCGACGACCGTGGAAATGAAGAATCAACTCGTGGTGTTTTCCGTTCGCGATCTTGAGGACGAGTTAAGGCCTGTTGGAATTTATACCGTGGTCAATTATATTTGGAATGTCACTCGTTCGGAACGCAAGAAACGCATTTTGGTGATTGATGAAGCATGGTGGCTCATGACCAATGAAGATTCGGCGAAATTTATTTTTGCTCTCGTCAAGCGCGCGCGCAAATATTATCTTGGCGTCACCACGATCACTCAAGACGTGAATGACTTTTTGCGATCTCCGTACGGGCAAGCGATCGTGACCAACTCCGCACTCCAGCTTCTTTTGAAACAATCTCCGTCCGCCATGGAGAACATCCAACAGACGTTCAATTTGACGGATGGAGAAAAATATTTGTTGTTGGAGTCCGGAGTGGGGGAAGGCATTTTTTTTGCGGGGCAGAAGCATGCCGCGATCAAAGTGGTTGCTTCCTATCTGGAAGATCAAATTGTCACCACCAATCCGCAGCAGCTTTTGGAAATTGAAAAGGCAAAGAAAGAATTTGAATTGGAAGCGGAAGTTCCGAAGGAAACGCCTAAGGAAATGCCCGAAGAAGCGAAAAAAATTCTTGACTCACTCCAGATATGATGACTCGCAAAACTCGGCTGGCCATGATAGGGTTTGTTCTCCTTTTGTTGCTTTTATTGATTGCGTGGCTTTGGTTTTTTTTGAGTTCGCGTCGTCAAACTCTTCCCGAGGAATCTGAAGTGGCACCCACAGCAAAAGAAGAGATCGTGGAATTAGGATCCACCGTGCAAGAACAGCAATTGGCGCAAGAACAAGAAGGACGAAATCAGGCGGCGAGTGTGACAACGGTTGCCAAGTCGTTTACGGAACGATACGGCAGTTATTCCAATGAAGCGAAGTTTCAGAATTTACTTGATTTGTTTCCACTCATGACAGCGGCCTTTGTAGAGAAGACGAAAGGTTTCATCGAGAATTCTTCGTTGCCGGATTCGTATTATGGCGTCACCACGCGCGTTTTGACGGTGACGGTTGAACAGTTAAATGAGCAAGCGGGCGAGGCGATTATTTTGATGCAGACACAGCGAGAAATGGGAGAAGGATCCACACAAAATACAAAAGTCAGCTATCAAGAAATTCGTCTGACGCTCAAGCAGGAGGCCAAGATATGGAAGGTCGATTCCGCCGATTGGTTGTAGAGGCGATTTTTCCGCGATTTTGTTTGGGATGCGCGCGCGAAGGAACCCTTTGGTGCGAATCATGCGCATCAACATGGTGGCCGGCTTCCTTTGGGAAGGGTTGCCCGTTTTGCGGTGCCGGTGTGCAAACGCACACCTGTTTTTCTTGCAAAGAGGACGTTTTTTTGGATGGCCTTACTGCGTTTGCTCCTTACGGAAATCCGGTAGTGCGCAACGGATTGAACCAATGGAAATATATTGGCGATCGAGCGATGGAACCCATCCTTCAACAATGGCTCGTGCGCTCCGCTCCGTTCATTTTTGAACAGACAAAAGGAGCCGTGTTTGCTCCCGTTCCCTTGCACACGCGAAAAAGACGAGCGCGCGGATTTGATCAAGCCGGGCTCATGGCGGATTGGTTGGGTCAATTATTTGCCTTGCCCGCGTCTGATTTACTGATTCGCACACAGTTTACTCCGTCGCAGGCGATCCGTGCGCGATCGCAAAGACGGCTGGGAGAACTCGACGGAATGTTTGCTCTTCATCCTGACGTCGCACGATTACCGGAGCGCGTCATTCTCTGTGATGATGTATTTACTTCGGGCGCAACCATGGACAGCGCCACACGCGTTCTTAAGGAAGCAGGCGTAAAAGAGGTCTGGGGATTTGTTTTTGCCAAAGGGAAGTAGAGCGGCGAATGTATCTAGGGACCTCTATGGAATGATCGCCGCATTGTCTAACTCTGTTTGAGTCGGTTTGAAGTTGAAGGTGGTGATCATCGCTTCCAACCTCTTTTTTTCAGGATCATTGATGGAATATTTGATTCCCGCATACGTATTATTCCCGAGATCTGCGTAGTAAGCCATGATCCCGTCATTCTCCATTTGTGAGACAGCGGACAATCCGCCCAAAGAAATATTTTTGGATTCTCGGTTATTACTTCCGCCGCGACTCACATAGGTCGCAAAATTCATTTTGTTTTCTCCGTTGAAATCCGCCGCGTTTTCAATGGAAATACTTAGTTGAGCGTTCGTGCCGGAGTTGTTTGGAGACGAGATATGGATCAAGCTCAATCCACCCGCATCGGCTTGAGAAATTTTCCAATCCGAAGGAATTTTTACAACCAAATAATTTTCACTTGTTCGCCAAGATTTCCAAGACGACATTTCGACCGGTTCGGATTTTTTCATGAAAGTAAAATAACCGACAACGCCGCCAAGGACGATGAGGAGGATTAAAATGACACGCGGGAAACTTTTTTGATCATTCATATTTTAAGGTTTATCGAGGTTCGGTTTTTCAATTTCGCTGAAGATAAAACTTGGCGGAGGGGGTGGGACTCGAACCCACAAGCCCTTGCGGGCGCCAGTTTTCAAGACTGGTTCCTTAACCAATTCGGAGCACCCCTCCTCGCATTGAGACCGTCAAAAAACTCGATGAGATGTCGGTGCGCGGGACAGCCATCCTTTGAAACGTAGATAAATTCTACGTTGAAGAGGTCTCTCACCCCCGCAAGCCGACAGATATGGATAGGACTCCATATTCCGAT
>CAYJVQ010000009.1:0-17050 GCA_964373605.1 uncultured Gammaproteobacteria bacterium
TTACGTCCGCAAGCGAAACACCGACGTATGCAGACTGGGAAGCGTTACTTTTCAGCGGGAACGGAAATATTCTTGACTCTATCATTGTCGAGTACAGCCGCAACGGTGTAAATCCCATTGGACGGCAACCGGATAGCGTGCTTGAGAACAGTATCGTCCGACATACGTTGTGGGGCGCTGTTTCTTCAGGATCTTCATCCATTCAGGTCCTGAACAACCAGCTTTCGGACTGCGGGCATGAGGGCGTAGACATCCAAAGCGGAACACAGATTGTCCGTGGGAATACAATTGAAGATTGCCACGCCGGCATCGTTGTGCTGGGCGGGTCGCCGGTGATCGAAGACAATATCATCAGAAATGTCAGCGATGGCATATACGTTGACGCAAAAGCAACACCCGTCATAAAAAATAATCAAGTCACACTGGCCCCGCTTGAACAGGACCGCGAGTGGCGTTATGGTGAGTTCACTTATCACCTTTGGGATCCACCGATCTGAGCCCATCACCTTCACCTATGCTCATTGATACGCATTGCCACGTCCATTTTAACGCCTATAAAGACGACATGAATCAGGTTATTTCCCGCACCCTTCAAAAAGGGGTTTTTATGATTACCGTGGGAACACAACGTGACACGAGCCAAAACGGACTTCAGGTGGCTCAAAAGCATGAAGGGTTGTGGGCAAGCGTTGGACTGCATCCAAACCATTTGACCAGACAAACATTTTGGGATGATGACGAACTGCCTTCAGAGCAACAGGCGACAGATTTGATTCGCACGCGCGCGGAAGTGTTTGATTCCGCGTATTATGCAGAACTCGCAAAGCATCCTAAGTGCGTGGCGATCGGCGAATGCGGTTTGGATTATTACCGCATTCCGGAATCTTCTCATTTGGAAGACGTAAAAAAAATTCAAGAGGATACATTGCGCGCACAGTTTGATTTGGCGACGGAGGTGAACCTTCCGGTCATCATCCATTGTCGAGATGCTCATGAACCACAAGCTGAAATCATCAAAGAATATCTTGCAGCGGGTCAACTGACGCGACGAGGGGTGATTCACTGTTTTACGGGAACCGGGGAAGAGGCACAACGGTATATGGATATGGGATTTTACATTTCGTTCACCGGGATCCTGACGTTTCCTCCTCGAAAAGAGGAAGGAGAGAAGGATGGACTTTCGAATATTCAGCGTGTGGCGCGTGATGTTCCGCTTGATCGGATGTTGGTGGAAACGGACGCTCCCTATTTGACTCCGATTCCGTATCGCGGAAAGCGCAATGAGCCATGGTATGTAAAGTTTGTTGCTGAAAAAATTGCAGAGTTGAAGGGAATATCCGTCGAGAAAGTTGAACAGCAGACAACAGAAAATGCGAGGAGTCTTTTCCGTCTGGATTTTCCTGTCAAAAAAAATGACGACCTGTGACGGTCGTCATGAGAGTATTCAGCGCGGAGGCCAGTAGCGATGCTGGTACTCGGTCGGGTCGCTTGAGTCAAGACCTGATTCGAGATCATCAAGCAAGTTTGCCATGAGAATCCCGATCCACTTCATGTCCCCACCGTTCTGGCCGGTTTGAAAACCGGCAGACATCAAACGAAAACGAGCGAGTGCCGCATTGCCAAGAGACTTGCGACCGGGGTCTTGCGATGCGCAAAATGCGTCAATGATGCTGTCGCGCATGTGCGACCAACCCAAAAGCGGATTTCGTTGCGCCTGGCGTAGGACGAGCGGGATTTTGCTTGGGGTTTTGGGTGTCGGAGGCGGGACAGCGGACTGTGCGCTTGAGTCCGTCTCGGAGGGCGCAGTGGAGTCGGAAGTGGGTCGGTCTGAAGGCATGATGTCTGCGTCTTTGCTGACGGCAGGAGGGGCAGAAGTACCGACTCCCAGTTCGGCGAGCGGATCGATTGCTCCGGCTCGGCTCGGCTCACTCTTTGCGTCGCTAGAGGGTTTCTTCTGCGTGTCCGTAGCGGCGGGGTCGATTGTAGATGATCCAGACACCATCTTGAGTCTGGTGGCGTACGCAACGAGCAGATCCTTGGCAGGCCCTGGAGCGAGGCGATCGGCGTAGGACTTCGGGTTGGCAACGAAATCGCTCGCGTTATCGAGAATGTCCAGGTTAGAGGACAAATCGCCCTCGTCTTGCTCTGTGAGGGACGGTTCGTCCCCGAGCATCTCAATTGCCCCTTGGGAGGCGGTCGCGTTTGCGTCCGCGCCAAAAAGGGCTTGATACGCTTCAACTCTGGTCACAATGGCTCCTTCTTCATCGGTTGAGAGTCAAGATGAAGACCTAAAATTACCATGTTTTGCTTAGAATGTCAATATTTTACTCGGAGATTGACATTTTTTTCATTTTCCAGTATGATCGTTCCTCAAACTCGGATTGCGCATGCACTTCGGGTTCGGGAAATGGTGCTTACCCAAGAGCCGCCATGAGCGGCAATAAGGAGGGCCAAATGGCCAGTTCGATTTTCAACGTTCAGGACCTCATAGCCCGTCTCGGGGCAGGGGTTTCTCGCGGTGAAGGAACCGGAAACGCTTTGACCGTTTTCCGGGAGGACCTTTTCCTGCGCGGAATCGGCCTCGACGCCGACCGCGTGGCATCGCTTGGATCGGACGATCCCGAGCGAGCGCGCGCCGGCTGGGCAAAGCGGCGTGTCAATCTGAGGGACGCCGACGGGCGCGAAACGGACATCCCGCGGGTTGTCCAGATCAGGTTTCAGGGAGCCGAGCGGATGCACGGTATCCCGGACATCGGCATCAGCGCCTTTGTCGACATCCCGGACATCGGCCGGGTGGAGCTGAACCCCCGGTATGTGCTGGGCATCCCGTACATCCAGAAGGCCGGCAAGCACGGTCTGCACGAGGGGACACGTCCCTTCGTGGGTGTCCTCTACGCACCCAAGAAGCCCGGACAGGCGTTCAAGTTCCTGCCGTTCGACCTGCTCGACAAGGTTTTCATCCTCGGATGGAACCACATGGTCGACCGCGGCAAGGAGAGCGGAAGCCAGTACGGATCCTTCGACAGGGTGGAGCAGATCGATGCTCCTGTCGGCAGGACCATCCGCATCAAGGTCGCGCCGGCGCAGAGAGAGACCATGACCTTCGACCGTCTCGTCCGTGGTCGTCATCGGGATGTCCAGGAGATCCACTACGGCACGCTCTTGGGGAAGACGCTGGTCTTGGCTCCCAAGAGCCAGAAGATCCCGGAAGATTTGATCCTCGCCAACCTCGAGTGCGTGAATAAGGGTCAACCTCGTACGCAGAGCATCGATGTTCAAGCGTTCGAGAGGGACGGATCGATCGTCATTTTCGTGGGAGGCGACGATGCCTTTCTCACGATCGACGAGGTCATTGAGACGACCAATCCGTTCGACGCCCTTGACATGGCTCCGGACCGCTTCTCGGCCGCACGTGCGCGGCAGGGAATGCTCGAGTGGCTGCAACGGCCGCTCAACGACCGAAACGTGCTCTACCAGAAGGGGCTCCAGTACGGGCTGATTCACTCGGGTCAGCCTCGCACAACGGTTCGGGTCACTCTCGAGGCCTTTTTCATCCAGCAGGTCGGGCGGGCGGCCGGTCTGATGAGCGATGCCGAATCGGTCATCCGAGATCTTCTCAAGAACCGCGAGTTTCCCACCCTCGAGGACTGCCTCTCCGGCAACTCGCTCGAGATCACGCTCAACCGGTTGGCCCCAAACGACGCGGCCGCCGCGTGGATCACGGCCCAGCTCGAGAGCGGAAACAAGTACTCGCACACCGTTCCGTTTTTCAGGGGTTTGCGCCGTTGGCTCCTGATGGAGGTTGCAAGGCGCGCCAACTACTCCGACCCCAAGCCCGAGCCCGAGGCGAAGACCGAGATCCAACCCGAGCCGAAGACCGACCCAAAGGCCGATGCGCTTTCTGCCACGGCTGGCGCAAACGGCGAAGCCAAGGTCCCTTCCCGCAAGAAGCCTCGTGTCCGCAAGGTCACTTCCCGCAAGAAGCCTCGTGTCCGCAAGGTTCCGACCAAGGCACCCGACTCCAGCCCGGCGTCCTAACACGCCGCGACTCCTCACGACAGTGACTCCATGTCACTGTCTTTTTTTTTACTTTCCATCCCAACCCCTTAACGCGTTATAGATAGGGTTCGCGGTAACCAGGTCATCCGTAACCCGGTAACGGAAATCCGTTACCGGGTTACGGATGACCTGGTTACGGATGATCCGACCATAACCGAGGAAAATTTTAATCCCATTGACCTTTTTCACTTTGCCTCGTATAATTTCGTCGCTAGAGACCTCACCCTTTTTCTTTTTATGTCAAAAGATTCGGCAAATTACCGTTTGGCAATGAAAATTTTTGCTGATTTTTCAGGAACGATCGCCATTCCGGCGGTGTTGTCAGCTCTGGCAGGGAAGTGGCTGGATACAAAATACTCAACGGCTCCTCGCTATCTCTTCATCTTTTTTGTGCTGGCTTTGTTGTGCACAGCGCTTCTTATTGTAAAAAAGGCGAAAAAGTATCGGGACGAATACGAATCCATCAATAAAAAAGTTTTATGAGTCTTGTTCTCCCACCTGTTGCAGCGGAACCCGTGTTTCATATCGGAGGATTTATTATCACCAATTCCATGATGAACGGATGGATCGCGGTTGTTTTTTTTGTGCTTGTGGCATTTTTCGTTCGTAAGCGCACGGCGATTATTCCAAAAGGTTTTCAAAACGTCATGGAAGCTCTTGTCGAATTTATTCTCAAAGAGGTTGAAAAAGTTACCGGGGATAAAAAAAAAGCTCGTCAGTTTTTGCCGATTGTCGGAACGATCTTTCTCTTTATTCTCTTTTCAAATTGGTTGGGACTTCTGCCGGGCACAGGATCGATTGGCATTTGGGGCGAACTGAACGGTAAAATCGAGCTCATTCCTTTGTTGCGGCCGGCAACGAGCGATTTAAATCTCACGCTTGCGATGGCGCTTTTTTCTGTGATCACCTCTCATGTGATGGCGCTGATCACGGTGGGTCCACTTAATCATATCAGCAAGTTCATCAACTTGCGTGGAATGATCAAAGCGATTCCAAAAGGGCCGATGGCTCTCATTGTGGCGATAATCGAATTTGGTGTAGGATTTATTGAAATCATCAGCGAGATCGCCAAAGTTGCTTCACTTTCATTGCGTTTGTTTGGAAATATTTTTGCCGGTGAAGTGCTCATTACGGTGATGCTCGGACTGTTTGCTCTGGTGGTTCCGATTCCATTCTTGTTTCTGGAAATTCTTGTTGGCGCTGTCCAAGCGACGGTATTTGCCATGTTGACGCTTGCGTACTTGATTGTCGCAACAGACAAACAGGAGCATGCAGAGGAATCCGGAAACAATTCTCATCCGGTTCTTATCCCATCTCATTAATCTATCATTCTTAAAACTTAATCGTTTTTTTCACTCTATGTCTCCAGAATCCATGTTGATGTTAAGTAAAGCTCTTGTTATGGCCATTGGAGGAATGGGTCCGGCCATTGGTATTGGACTTATTGGCTTTAAAGCCATGGAGGCCATTGGACGCAATCCGGAAGCATCCGGAAAGTTATTCGTTCCGATGCTTCTTTGTATGGCGTTTGCAGAAGCCATTGCGATTTATTCGCTTGTGGTGGCGTTTACTCTCTAAAGGGACCCCTGAAAAAATGCGTCTTTCAGTTAACCATTCAAAGTACCCGCCTAAGGGAATAGATTATGTCTTCGGCTGCACAAACAACAGATCTCGTTCAAGAAACCGCAAAAGCTGTCGAAGCCACCGGTGGTCTTGGCATGCTTGGCATCAATCTGAAGATTTTTATTGCGCAGATGATTAATTTTATCATCGTCTTGTTGGTTCTATGGAAATGGGTTTACACCCCACTTGTACGCTTGCTCGATGAGCGTTCCAAGCGCGTCGAAATGAGTATGAAGCATGCCGATCGGATCGAACAGCGAATGAAGGAAATCGAGGAGGAACAAACGCGTGTTGTTCATCAGGCGAAATCAGAAGCGGCCGCCATTTTGGATCAAGCGCGAGCGGACGGTGAACAACGAAAAACAGAATTGCTTGCGAGTGCGAAAGCAGATGTTGAACGTGTGGTGCGACAAGGAAAAGAGCGGTTACAAGTGGAAAAAACAAATATGTTGCGCGAGGCGAAATCTGAAATCGTGGAAATCGCGATTGCGGCTGCGACAAAAGTGCTGAAGGAATCCATTTCAGAAAAATCATCGCAGACACTCGCACAGGACGTGGTGAAAAAGGTCTTATGAAGTTCACCGCCAAACAACTCGCCATTACGCTGATTGATTTGGTCGAAACAAAAAATATCGACATTCAAAAAGCGGCAGACGGTTTCATTCATTGGCTGAATGAGCGTCATGAGCTCAAGCGTATCGATGAGGTGATCCGCGCTGTGGACATGATCTGGACAGAACGGCACGGAGCCGCGACCTTGACGATTGAAACCGCGCATCCGTTGAGCGCGAATTTACGCAAACAGCTCACACAACTCGCAAAAGGAGCCGAACTGCGAGAAGCCATCGATCCGGAGCTGATCGGCGGAGCACGATTAAGAATCGACGACCGAGTGATTGATGGATCCATTGCCGGAACGATTCAATCGCTCAAACTTACTTTATTATCGGGATGAATTTCAGAATTATGTCCACAAAAACAGAAATCATAAACGCTCTCAAGCAGTCGCTGGAAAAATTTCATGCGGAAGCCAAAGAAGAGCAGATAGGAACCGTGATCGCCGTGGGCGATGGAACGGCGCGCATGACAGGGCTCACGCGCGCACGCGCGTCTGAAATGCTTGAATTTCAAGGCGGTGTCTTTGGCGTGGTGCTCAACTTGGAAGAAGATGGCGTGGGCGCGGTGATTCTGGGAGAGTCAACAAAAATCAAAGAAGGCGACATGGTAAAAACAACCGGTCGCATTTTGTCGATTCCGATTTCGGACTCGGTGCTCGGCCGCGTGCTTGATCCACTTGGAAATCCCATTGATGGAAAAGGAAAATTGCCAAGCACGACGTTTTATCCGATCGAAAAAATAGCTCCGGGAGTGATGACCCGAAAATCCGTTGGTGTCCCGTTGCAAACCGGCATCAAAGCGATTGACGCGATGATTCCCATCGGTCGCGGACAACGCGAGTTGATTATTGGGGATCGACAAACAGGTAAAACCGCCATTGCGGTTGATACCATTATTAACCAAAAAGGGCTCGGCGTGAAATGTATTTACGTGGCGGTCGGACAAAAAGAATCAAAAGTCGCAAAAATTGTTGCAAAATTGGAAGAAGCCGGAGCCATGGAATATACAACGATCGTGGTTGCCGGCGCTTCTGATCCGGCTGCGCTTTCCTACATTGCTCCGTTTTCCGGTTGTACGATCGGAGAATATTTTATGGAAAAAGGTGAAGACGCACTGGTGATTTATGACGACCTTTCAAAACAAGCTTGGGCGTATCGCGAAATTTCTTTACTGCTTCGACGTCCACCGGGTCGCGAAGCGTATCCCGGCGATGTGTTTTATTTGCACTCGCGACTGCTTGAGCGCGCGGCACGGTTGAATGAAGAAAACGGCGGCGGTTCTTTGACGGCTCTTCCGATTATCGAAACGCAAGCCGGCGATGTTTCCGCGTATATTCCGACCAATGTGATTTCCATCACAGACGGACAGATTTATCTGGAGACGGATTTATTTTATCGCGGGATTCGTCCGGCGTTGAACGTTGGATTGTCTGTTTCGCGCGTGGGCTCTTCCGCACAAACCAAAGCGATGAAAAAAGTTGCGGGAAAGTTGCGACTCGATCTTGCGCAATTTCGCGAGCTTGAAGCTTTTGCCCAATTTGCCACCGATTTGGATCCGCAAACGCGCGCGCAAATCGAACGCGGACGGCGAACCATCGAATTGCTCAAACAGTCTCAATTTCAGCCTATGCCGTTTGAACAACAAGTCGCGGTTATTTATGCCGTGACAAATGGTTTTTTGGATGAAATTCCTCTGGATCAAGTGGTTGTGTGGGAAAAACGATTTCATGAATTTATGCGTGCCTCAAAAACCGATACCTTAACGAAGTTAAAAGAAGAAAAGGCCATCACAGAAGAAATCGAACCCATGTTAAAGCAGAGCATCACTGATTTTAATGAAACTTTTATCGCTTATGGCCGTGCAAACCCGCTCCATTAAACGTCGGATCAAGTCCGTCACCAACACGCGAAAAATTACCAAAGCCATGGAACTCGTGGCCGCGAGCAAGATGCGCAAGGCGGTCCATGCCGTTGTTCTGTCCAGACCCTACAGCACCCTTGCGTGGGGAACCGTGCTCTCGATCGGCAAAAAAATCGATACCTCTCGGCACCCGCTTTTCAGAGAAAGCAAAACGGTTGAGGCCGTATTGGTGCTCTTGGTCGCTTCGGATCGAGGACTTGCCGGCGGGTATAATTCAAACGTGATAAAAATGGTTTTGCAAGAAGTTCGGCGTTTGGGCGAGAAGGTTCGAATCGAAGCGATTTGTGTTGGCAAAAAAGGAACGGATGCCATGCGTCGCACAGGACAGACGATACTGGCGAGCTTCACGGAAATAACCAACAACACCAAGTTTGAAGAAGTCCTTCCCATCGGTAAAATGGTGATACAGGAATTTTCGAGCGGTCGATTCGATAAAGTTTTGCTGGCGTATACCGATTTTGTGAGTGCCATCACACAAAAGCCGATGCTGATGGAATTGTTGCCACTCGGAAAGACAGAAGCGGAAAGCGGGGAATACACCTTCGAGCCGTCTCCTCAAGATGTTTTGGACAAAATGCTTCCGCGACTTGTTGAAACGATTGTTTATCAAGCCGTTTTGGAGGCTGCCGCATCGGAACATTCTTCCCGCATGCTCGCGATGCGCAGCGCATCGGATAACGCGGGCGAGATGATCGATGATCTGACCTTCACCTTTAACCAAGCACGGCAAGCCGGCATTACTCAAGAGATCGCCGAGATTTCAAGCGGGAAGGCCGCCCTTGAACGCGCTTAAACCTATGAAAGGAATCATTGCACAAGTCATCGGTCCGGTCGTGGATGTCCGGTTCGAAAAGGAACATCTTCCCGCCATTTTGACCGCCTTGCAGGTAAAGCATGGCGATCATGAATTGACGCTGGAAGTGGCTCAACATATTGGTCATCAACT
This sequence comes from uncultured Gammaproteobacteria bacterium, assembly GCA_964373605.1. Classification (GTDB taxonomy): domain Bacteria; phylum Patescibacteriota; class Patescibacteriia; order UBA9934; family GWF2-40-263; genus VGKU01. The sequence goes on from CAYJVQ010000009.1 coordinate 9,167, forward strand.
TGTTCGGTCTGTGGCCATGTCTTCTACGGACGGTTTGCAAAGAGGCATGGAAGTCATGAGCACAGGCAAACCGATTTCGGTTGCCGTTGGCCCGGAAACTCTTGGACGCATGTTTAATGTCGTGGGTGAGCCGATTGATCATTTGGGTGATGTGAAAACAAAACGTCGCGACCCCATCCACAAAGAGGCCCCGTCCTTTTTCGATCAATCTACCAAAGACGAAGTGTTTGAAACGGGCATCAAGGTGATCGATCTCATCTGTCCATTTTTGAAGGGTGGAAAAACGGGTTTGTTTGGTGGAGCCGGAGTCGGAAAAACCGTGCTTATTCAGGAACTCATCCACAACATCGCCAAAGAGCATGGCGGATATTCTGTGTTTGCCGGAGTGGGAGAACGCACTCGCGAAGGAAACGATCTGTATCAAGAAATGAAAGAGTCGGGTGTTTTGGATAAAACTTCGTTGGTTTTTGGACAGATGAACGAGCCGCCAGGCGCTCGCGCTCGTGTCGGATTGACCGGTTTGACGCTGGCCGAGTATTTCCGTGATGACGAAGGGCGCGATGTGCTTTTATTTATCGATAACATTTTTCGTTTTACGCAAGCCGGTTCCGAGGTTTCTTCTTTGCTTGGACGCATTCCTTCGGCGGTGGGCTATCAACCAAACTTGGCAACCGAAATGGGTGCCTTGCAAGAACGCATTACCTCAACCAAAAAAGGGTCGATCACCTCCATTCAAGCGGTGTATGTTCCGGCCGACGATTTGACCGATCCGGCGCCTGCAACCACCTTTGGCCACTTGGATTCAACCGTTGTGTTGGCTCGTTCGCTGGCTGAACTCGGGATCTATCCGGCGGTGGATCCGCTCGATTCGTCCTCCACGATCTTGGATCCAAACATTGTCGGGCAAGAACATTATGATGTCGCGCGTGGCGTCCAACAGGTGCTTCAACGGTACAAGGACTTGCAAGACATCATTGCGATTTTGGGAATGGATGAACTTTCAGATGCGGACAAGCTTATCGTTTCGCGGGCACGGAAGATTCAGAAATATTTGTCTCAACCGTTTTTTGTCGCTGAACAATTTACGGGTTCAACGGGAAAATACGTGAAACGTGAAGACACGGTTCGTAGTTTCAAAGGGATTTTGGAAGGCCAGTATGATCAGCTACCGGAACAAGCGTTTTATATGAAAGGAAGTATTGAAGAGGTGACCTAGCGTCAAGCGTCATCCGTTACCGGGTTACGGATAATGCAGATTTGGCAATAATAAAAAGGCATGCCGCTTTCACTTAAAATTGTGACTCCTGAACGCATCGTTTACGAAGACACGGTTGATTCGGTGACCGCGATGACGCAGATGGGGGAGATAACGATTTTACCTGGGCATATCCCGCTTGTTGGCAATTTACAAGCAGGGGAACTGCGGATCCGCACAAACGGAAACGAACAATTTTTGGTTGCTTCAACGGGATTTTTGGAAGTGCGCCTCGGAAACGAGGTTGTGATTCTGGCAGATACGGCCGAGCGAGTGGAAGAGCTCGAACTCGAAAAAATCGCGGAAGCGAAAGAACGGGCTCGACGCTTGTTGGAAGAGAAACGAAATGTGGATGATGTGGCATTTGCAAACGCGGCCGCGATGCTCGAGCGCGAGCTGGCGCGCGAACGCGTGGCGCTTCGAAGAAAAAAATACCGTGCTTAAAGGGTGTCTTTATGCCTCCGAATCTTCTGAAAGATCTCAATGATGAGCAAAAACGGGCTGTCACACATCGTGGCGGTCCTCTTATGATTGTGGCCGGGGCCGGAACCGGAAAAACGACGGTGATCACGCGTCGCATCGCGTGGCTCATTGAGCAGGGTCTTGCAAAGCCGGAACAAATTTTAGCGCTGACGTTTACCGACAAAGCGGCTGGCGAGATGGAGGAACGGGTGGATCTCCTCTTACCCTATGGATATGTGGACCTTCACATCTCGACGTTTCATGCGTTTTGCGAGCGGCTTTTGCGTGATTATGGGGCGCAGATCGGTCTTTCTCCCGGGTTTGAAGTGGTGACAGAATTGGACGCATGGCTTTTGATGCGCCAAAATCTTGACCGGTTTAATCTGAATTATTATCGACCCCTTGGCAATCCAACCAAATATCTTAAATCACTTTTACAACATTTTTCTCGCGCAAAAGATGCCTCTATCACGCCGGAGGCTTACGAACTTTTTGTCGAATCGAAACGAGCCGACACAGACGCCATAGATCAAGCGGGGGAGACTTCCCATTTTCAAGAGTTGGCACAGGTCTATCAAACTTATCAACAAATTTTACTCGAACGCGATCAACTTGATTTTGGCGACTTGATTTTGTTTTCTCTTCGATTGCTCCGCGAACGTCCGATGGTGTTGAACTTCGTGCGCGAGCGTTTTTCTTATCTGCTCGTGGATGAATTTCAGGACACCAATCAGGCGCAATACGAATTGGTGCGCTTGCTGGGTGAGCCGCGCCAGAATATCACGATCGTCGGTGATGACGATCAGGCGATTTATAAATTTCGCGGAGCGTCCATTGAAAACATTTTGCGGTTTGAAAACGATTATCCAAACGCCGCACACGTGGTGCTCACAGGCAATTATCGAAGCGCTCAATCCATTTTGGATCATGCGTATCGATTTATTCAAATGAATAACCCGCGCCGTCTTGAAGCGCAATCAAATCAGGCGCTGACAAAAAAGCTAGTCGCTCATTGTGAGACTCACGGCCAGATCGAGCACATCCATTCATCAACCGCAGATAAGGAAGTCGCCTCCGTGGTGGAAAAAATTTTAGATCTGAAAAAACAAGATCCGGAGGCGAGTTGGAATGATTTTGCCGTGCTCGTCAGATCAAACAGCGCCGGTGCCGATTTTGCGCACGCCTTCGAACGACAGCAGATTCCGTTTCAGTTTTTGGCGTTGAGCGGGCTGTACAACAAGTCTGTTATCGTGGATGTGCTCTCGCTCTTGCGAGTGATTGATCAGCCGCATGACAGTCCCAGTCTTTATCGCGTGCTCACTTTTCCTTTTTGGTCGCTTGACGCTTTTACCCTTGCAGAACTGAATCGACTCGCCGTTCGAAAAGGCAAAAGTTTGTCTGAATCGATTTCACTTGCCAAATCTTTTTCCGCGGTAGATCCTGATCAGATCGCAAAACTCGACGCTGTTTCTCATCTGATTTCCGATTTGTCGCAAAAAGCGAAGACGCGCGCGATAACGGAAATTTTTTTGGAGGCGATTCGCAAGAGCGCATATTTGGAATGGATCAATAAAAAATCGGAACAAAAAAAACGAGAAGAATTTGGTTATCTTCAACAGCTTTTTGAGCGAATCAAATCATTTGAACGGCGCGCGGATCAAAAAACACTACACTTTTTTCTCGAGGAATTTCGTTATGAACGCGACGCCGGGGAAGAAGGTTCCTTGAATGTTGATTTAGATGCAGGGCCCGAAGTCATTCGTGTCATGACGATCCATGCGGCGAAAGGACTCGAGTTTGCGTATGTCTTTGTCGTCAACATGGTCGATCGTAAATTTCCCACACCGCGAAGAGCCGATGCCATCCCGCTTCCCGATGGCCTCTCTTCAGAAATTTTTTCCGGTGACGAGGGATTGTTTCATTTGGAAGAAGAGCGTCGGCTTTTTTATGTGGCCATGACGCGTGCAAAAAAAGGTTTATTTTTCACTTCTGCGGATGATTATGGAGGCGTTCGAAAGCGTAAATTATCAAGATTTTTAGATGAACTTGACTATAAGATAACAAAAACAGCGCCTTCTGCCGTTTTTGAGATTTTGGATACGGATCAACAACAACCGGAACCGCCGGCCCCAAACGAAGCGCTCAAGGGGTTTCTCCCCAAACAGTTTTCATTCACACAGCTTGCCGCGTTTGAAAGATGTCCGCTTCAATATAAATTCGCCCACATTTTGCACGTTCCGGTGTTGGGAAAATGGACGTTTTCATTCGGCAAGACGATGCACAATACGCTTCATCGATATTTTAAAGTTTGGATGGAACGAACGGGGAAGAGGCAAGGAGGGCTTTTTGAACCGCCTAAAGCAAGACAAAGCGCGACAGAAGGAGACAGCATTCCGGTTTCTCTGGAGGAGCTTTTGGAAATGTACCAATCTTATTGGCAAGATGATTGGTATCCAAACGACCGTGTGCGCCAACAATATCGCAAGCAGGGCAGGGAACAGTTGAAGCGATATTGGGAATCTTTGCATCAAAATTTTCCGATTCCTCTGGCGCTTGAACAAGGATATACTTATAAAGTAAAGGATGTGATTTTGAAAGGTCGGATAGATCGGATGGATACCTGTGAGGGCGGTGTTGAAATTATTGATTACAAAACCGGAAGTCCAAAAACGGAAAAAACACTTGACCGATCCGAGAAAAAACAGCTTTGGCTCTATCAATTGGCGGTGAAAGACGTGCTCAAACTTGTGCCAAAAAAATTAACGTTTATCTATTTGGAAGATGGATCACACGTTTCTTTTCTGGGAACCGAAACAGAACTCGAGGGGTTAAAGCAAGATGTCGTTGAAATGGTCGAACGCATTCGAAAGAGTGTTTTTGACGCAAATCCGGGATATTATTGCCGTTCTTGTGATTTTGCGGAAATTTGTGAGTTCCGCCAGATGTAGATTCATTGATCGTGTTATAATTAGTCAAGCTACATTATCCGTAACCCGGTAACGGATTTCAATCCGTAACCCGGTAACGGATAATCCGTTTATGATGATTCCGCTTCGTGATTTGCTTCAACATGCTATCAAACGCGCGCACGCTTCGACACAGGTTTCGGCCACGCAAATGGTGTCGGCCGCAGAGGATTGTCTTGCACAACTTATGGGTTCACGAAAACGGGATGTGCGAGTGGTCTCGTTTCATGACGGCACCATGATCATCGAGACCTTACATTCTTCCGCGAGTCATTTTCTTCAATCTCACGAACCGCACCTGATAAAAACGCTTCAGCAACGACATCCGGAATATCCGATTCGCCTGTTTCGATATCGTGTTGTTCATCATTTTAGAAAAAGAGATTTATGACCTTTCGCTGGTTCCTTCTTGTCATGACGCTCGCCACCCTGTCGGCATGGATCGCCTGGATTTTTGTCGTAAACAGCATGGATCCGACACAATCCGGTTTGATCGCTTTTCTGTTATTTTATCTCACGTTGTTCATGGCGATGTTGGGCACAAGCGTTTTGTTTGGTACGTTGATCAGAATTTGGATGCGTCCCAACGAACTTTTGTATCGCCAAACCCTTCGATCTTTCCGCCAAGGCATCATGCTTTCCGGATTATTTTTCAGCACACTTTTTTTGATTTCGTTTGAGGTTTTGAGATGGTGGACGATTCTTTTGCTTCTGGTGCTGTTTTCACTCATCGAATTGCTTTTTGTTTCCAAAAAATCGTAAGTTGAGTAAAATAGCCCCGCTATGCTCAACAAGCTTTTTGGCCGTTTTTCAAAGGATTTAGGTATTGATCTTGGTACCTCAAACACGCGAGTCTATTCCAAGGACGGCGGTATTGTGATTAATGAACCGTCTATTGTTGCCATTAATACTCGCACGGATCAAATTTTGGCGGTTGGGAAAGATGCTCTGGATATGCTTGGAAAAAATCCACCGCATATTGAAATGTCCAAACCTCTGACAAAAGGGGTGATCTCGGATTTTGAAGTGACGGAAAAAATGCTCAAATATTTTATTGATCGCGTTCATTCAGAATCTTTTACCATGCTTCCTCGGCCGCGAGTGGTCATCGGAGTTCCGCTTGAGACAACGGAAGTTGAACGTAAAGCGATCGAAGACGCTGCGCTTTCCGCAGGCGCACGGCAAGTTTTTCTCATCGAAAATTCATTGCTTGCCGCGCTCGGAGCTCGACTTCCGCTCACCCAATCTGTTGGAATGATGGTGGTGGATATCGGAGGAGGCACAACGGAAATTGCCGTGATGTCGCTCGCCGGTGTCGTGACATGGAAGTCTCTGGTGATCGCGGGTGATGAATTGAACAAAAATATTATTCATTATGCGCGTGATGTTTTTAATCTTCTTCTGGGTGAGCGAATTGCAGAACGTGTCAAGATGCGGATCGGGACCGCGATACCGCAAGAAGAAACAATCGAAATTGAAATGCGCGGTCGCGATTTAATGACGGGACTTCCAAAGGAAATTATCGTCAACGATTCGCAAATTCGTGAGGCCATGGAGCGTTCCATTCGTTCGATCGTCGATAACATCAAAGCGACATTGGAAATGACACCCCCCGAGTTGGTGGCGGACATTTACGAACGAGGCGTCGTTTTAACCGGTGGGGGAGCGCTCTTGCGAGGTTTGGACTCACTCATTTCTCGCCAAGCGTCCGTTCCTGTTCGCATTGCAGACGACCCTCTGACTTCTGTCGTGCGTGGAGCCGGACATTTACTTGATCAGGAAAGTTTTCTTAAAGATATTGCCTTGCCGTCCGCTACGGAAGGTCATTTACTGTGAAGCACAGCCGTACTTCCCATCATCGTTCCTTGCGGATCGCGGCATTCATCCTCGCGGCTTTTTTGCTTATTTTTTTTCTGGCGAGAGGGAAGATTGAACGAGGTTTACAGGTTCTGCAAAGACCTCTTGTTGCCGCCGGGACATGGATTTATTTAAGAACTTCTTTATTTCAAGATATCTTTGCCTACCGTCTGGAGCTGAAAGTGGCACAAGAACAATTGAATGATCTTATTATTGACCGTATACGTCTTGAGGAATTGAAAAAAGAAAACACAAATTTGAAAGAAGCCTTGCAATTTCTTCAACGAAATCAATTTCAATTCGTTTCCGCCGCCGTTGTTTCTCGCGCCGGTATGAAAGAGGCATCTGTTTTTGTGATAGACCAAGGAACGGATCGCGGCATTCGGATCGGTGATCCGGTCATCGTGAACAATGGCATGTTCATCGGGAAGGTCGTTGAGGTAACGAATGTTTCTTCCACGGTTCAAGCATTGACGAATCCGGCGATGGCAACAGCGGCGAGTATTTTGGGAAACACACAAACGATCGGCGTGGCCGAGGGAATCTCCGGTCGTCTGTTGCGACTGAAATTTATTCCTCAAGAGACACAAATAAAAGTGAATGATTTGGTGGTGACATCCGGATTGGAAGACCGAGTCCCTTCCGGTCTCTTTATCGGTTTGGTAAATGATGTGCGTGTGGAAACGAACGCTCCATTTTTGGAAGCGGTGATCGAGCCGCTCGCGGACGTTCGTGAATTTCGTATCGTTCATGTCTTGATCCAAAATAAGGTCTTATGATTCGTTATCTCATTTCCGGCGTTTGTTTTCTCTTCGTCTTTGTCATGGAAACAAGTTTTTTCAGTTCGCTTCCATCCGTCTTTGCCATCGTGCCGCTTGTTTTTGCTCTCAGCGTCTATTTGATTCAGCATGAAGGATTGACGGATGGTCTCATCTGGATTTTTGCCTATGGTTTTCTTCTTCAAAATTTTCATTTATCCATCGCTCCGTGGCCGGTGCTCAGTTTTTCCATAGCCGGTTTGGCGAGTTTTCTGTCTTCACGTCATCTTTTTTCAAACCGATCACTCTATGGCGTTGTCGGTTGCGCTTGGATCGGATATCTCTGTCTGGCCGGTACAGAAGCTCTTTTGATGTTTGTCCGAACTTTTGGCAATGAAACCACGGTGTTCTGGGTTCCCTTTCTTGTGAGACGCGGTTTGGAATTTCTCCTGCTGGGAGTGACCATCATGGTTTTCTTTTCGTTTGCTCGTCACATTCGTTTTTTCCTTCGGTCTCAATCTTTCTGACTTAAGACCCTTTGCACAATTACCTTTCGGCTGGATTTGGCGTCTTACGGCCTGCGACC
>CAYJVQ010000010.1:0-15773 GCA_964373605.1 uncultured Gammaproteobacteria bacterium
TTCAACGTAGAATTTATCTACGTTTCAAAGGATGGCTCAAACGACCATCCCGTCTGAGAGCTTCGAAGCCAAACGGTTGGCTTATCAGTGCTCTTCGACCCCCGCGCACCGACATCTCATCGAGTTTTTCAAAAGTCTCAAAATAATTTGACGTTTTTCGCTCGAATATGCACAACGAATCCTTAGATCATTTGCGCCATTCCTGTGCGCATCTTTTGGCCGCGGCTGTCATAGAACTTTGGCCGCACACCAAGCGCACCATCGGGCCGGCGATCGAAAACGGTTTTTATTATGATTTTGATTTCGGGGATGTCAAAATGAGCGAAACAGACTTCCCGGTGATCGAGCAAAAGATGCGAGAACTTCTTGCGACTTGGCACGAGTTTCGTCGCGAAGAAGTCACTCCGGAGCAAGCAAGACAAGTTTTTTCCGACAACGAATATAAACGTGAATTGATCGATGAGTTTTCCGGCGAAGCGCAAACGCTCACTCTGTACCACTGCGGTCAGTACGTTGATTTGTGCCGTGGCGGTCACAGCGAACATCCAAACGACGAGCTGAAATATTTTAAGCTGATTTCGCTTGCCGGCGCGTACTGGCGCGGCGATGAGAAAAATAAAATGTTGACGCGCATTTACGGAACTTGTTTTCCAACGCAAGCGGAACTCGATGTGTATTTGGCGCAGTTGGAAGTGGCCAAAAAACGCGATCACCGAAAACTTGGCAAGCAACTTGGTCTTTTTGTGTTCTCGCCGCTTGTGGGTTCTGGCCTTCCGCTTTTTACCGCCAAAGGAGCAGAGTTGCGCCGAGTGCTTGGTGAATTCGTCTGGTCGCTGATGAAGCCCTTCGGGTATGAACGCGTGTGGATTCCGCATCTTGCAAAGGCCGATTTGTATAAAATTTCCGGCCATTGGGACAAATTTTCCGATGATATTTTTCATGTGTCCTCCAAAAAGTCGGATGAATCATTCGTTCTCAAACCCATGAATTGTCCCCATCATGCCCAACTCTACGCTTCGGAGCCGCGTTCGTATCGTGACTTGCCGATTCGTATGAGCGAAATCACAACCGTTTATCGCGATGAACATACGGGCCAATTGCAGGGGCTTTCGCGCGTGCGATCCATCACGCAAGATGATGCGCACATTTTTTGTACGCTGGAACAGGTAAAAGATGAAACTTCGAAAATTTACGAGATGATCAAAAAATTCTACAGCGCATTTGATATGCCGCTTTCGCTTCGGCTTTCCACGCATGATCCATCCCAGATGGAAAAGGTTTTAGGTTCGTCTTCTCTGTGGGAGCAGGCGGTTGGGACGCTTAAATCGTTTTTGTCTGAAATCGGGGAAGCCTACGAGGAGGGAATTGGGGAAGCGGCATTCTATGGCCCTAAAATTGATTTTATCGCGCGAGATGCGATTGGACGTTCGTGGCAACTTGCGACGGTCCAGCTTGACTTTAATCAACCGGAACGTTTCGAGCTCGAATATGTGGACACAGATGGATCCAAAAAACGTCCGGTGATGATTCATCGAGCGATTTCCGGTTCCCTCGAACGATTTCTTTCGGTTTTGATCGAACACTACGAAGGGGCATTTCCGTTTTGGTTGGCGCCGGTTCAAGTTCGGCTTGCGACCGTCAGCGAGGAGTTTGTGCCGTTTGTCAATACGTTATTATCCGAACTGAAGATGGCTGATGTGCGTGCAGAGGTTGATGTTTCAAATGAGAAAGTGGGCAAGAAGATTCGAGATGCGGCCATGATGAAAGTTCCCTGGACAATCGTGATTGGGAAAAAAGAAGTGGAAAGAGGGGCGTTTACAGTCAATGTTTTTAATCAAAAAGAAAATTTGATCGTTGAACAAAAAGATTTTCTTTTGCATGTTAAAGAAGCATCGAAATTTCCAGCATAAAAAAAGCGGGGTCAAGAGACCCCGCTTTTTTTATAAATTTCGTCTCAATTCTTTAGACCGCACTCTCTGGTTTTCAAGATATTTGGAAACATCCACTTGTCCGCTTTCAATGTATTGATAGTGCAATTCTCCGATTCTCTCAATCATTTTTACGCGATCCGTTTTTCCTCTGAACAGTTTTCCAAAGAATCCGCGTTTGTCTTTGGTGTTCAGGACGTCTTGGAAGCTGTTTGGCAGACCTTCATCCTCCGGTTTAAGCCCGAGGATTTCAAGGGCCGCCAAGACTTCACCGAACGTTTTTTCCCATGTTGCCAGATCATCTCCTTGTTCCAAAATTCGTGCTGAAACGAGATCTGCGTAGTTTTTTCTTTCTTCATTGGACAAAGGCATGCGTGGCTTGTCCATCAAAAGTTCTTCGACTATCGGTTCATTGGGTGATGAAGGTTTTGCTTTTACGGTTTTTGATTCAATGATTGTTGCGTTGGCAATATCTCGCATGAGTCGATCCACGGGACGTTCTCCGCTCCTCTCTACGGGTCGCGAAGCGATTCCCAATACTTCAGCGAGAACAGGTTCCGAATTAACTTTCGCGATCAATCTTTTTCTTGCCGTATCCGTTTTTTGGTATTCCTCTTCCTTATTTTTTCCTGCCGGCGCTTTGTCTATGGCTCTTAATTTCTCTTCCAGCAAACGGATTTTTTCCTGCATTTCGATCGAGGGATGAGCCCCAAGATGTCGCGTGCGTTCTTCATTCGCTCGCAACCAAGCTGTTTCATTTTTTTCTTTGTCCGCCTTTTGCATTTCCTTCTCGAGTTCTTTTAAGCGATCCAGTACATTCACAGGTCCTTTTGAATAAATGGCATCAGGAGTGAGAACAACCAGACCTTCGGTTTCGTCTGCAATTTGAGCTTTTTCCTGTGTGTTCGCGTCCGGATGAAGGGCAGAACGACGCTCGTAAACTGCCAGTTCAAGAGCATGAATACGAGCGACTGCAGACTGATACTGTTTGTCATTTTTCGCCCCCAAAGCCTCCTGACGCGCGTGAGTCAAATCCCTCACCAAATCTTCCAAGCTCGGTCTCTCTGCTCCTGTTTCTCCACTTGCAATGGCACTCGCCTCTGTTCTCACCATGTTAGTCAGCGCTTTTTCCGGATCGTCCTGACCAACGGCCTTTGCAATAATTTCATTCCGATGATTTAAAATGGTTGTGGCCGCGCCTTCAGACGCCTCTCCTTGGAGTCCTGCCACCTTGGTGGCTGATGCGACGTTGGAATCTAAGACTGTTGTAAACAGATCGTACTGTCTTTCGGCTATCTCTCTGGCCAAATCTTCTTCCGGAGTTGTGACACGAACGCGCGTTTCTCCGCCGCTCTGTCGCGCAAAAACTTGATAATGTCTGTCAAGCACGGCAGAACCCGTAAACACTTCCTGAACGCTTAAACCATCAAGACGCCGTGCTTGTCCTTTTGTGCCGACTTCGGGATCTTGAGCGGTTTCAGACGTTTGATCCCGTGATTCTTCTGGTCTCTCGGTGTCTGGAATATAAAGCTCAACGCGAGGGGGAGTTTCTTGACTTGCCATATTTTGAAGATTAATTTCTTGACAGATTATGATAAAATGATACGCTTAACGGTCTTTCCTTGCAAGGAAAGTATCCACAAACGAATAAGCAGGAAATGGCCATGCGTCAGATCGTGTATATCTCTGACAACGAACGACGAATCGCCAAAGAGTTGGCTCGGTTTCTCCCAAACCAGCCGGCCCTTGTCGCTTACCTTGATCAGGCGATTCGCCGGAATCGAGGAACGGTTTTCACGGCGCGCAAGATCGGCGAACTGCTCGTGGAAGAACTCCCAAGATTGCCGGTTGGTCATGACGTCGTCGATCGGCTTGCTGTGCATGCAAACGAGTCGGCGATGGGGGTGCTTGGACCAGAGCTTATCAGGCAACAACCCAACGCTCTTTTCAACCTCGTCGTGCTTCTCATTCGACTCACGGCACAGATCAAGGATGTTCCCGGTGACATTAATTTGCGTGAGTTTGCCGCGCTTTATCAGCAAGGCATGCATCCTTTCCCGCCGGGTTCCAACATTGATGATGGCGATCTGGAGACGTTCATGCGCATCTATCTGTGCGCGCTCGCGATGCTTTTGGGCATTGAACTCGATCCTCGCTTGCATGACAAGCGGGTTCCGGGTTGATTTCCACCATTGGGCAAGACGGCCAACTCTGGTCGATCTGCCCTTTTTTTGTTACGCTTTTGTCGTCTTTATAACCGCTCCTGTTTATGGGATTATCCACTTATCATCTCATCACTTTCGGGTGTCAGATGAACAAAAATGATTCCGAACGAATCGCCGCTTTGCTCAAGAGGATTGGATTTGAGCCAACGGATAAAAAAGAGCTGGCTGATGTGGTCCTGATTAACACATGCTCGGTGCGCCAAAGCGCGGAGGATCGCGTTTTCAGTTTGGTAGAGACGTTCAAATCGATCAAGCGTGAGCGTCCAAACATGATTCTGGGCATCACGGGATGTATGCCCGGCCGCGATCGCGACCAAACCATCCGAAAAAAAATTCCGATGGTGGATTTATATTTTCCCACGGCCGAGATGGGTCAGCTTCCGCGTTGGATCGGTGAGCTTCGCCCGGAACTCGTTAACAGTCCGGATATCGTTGAAGATTATTTGAAAATCACCCCTGATCGGCACACGACGCGCCAAGGGTATGTGAGCATTCAAACGGGTTGTAATAAATTTTGTACCTACTGTGTTGTGCCGTTTGCCCGCGGGCTTGAGAAGAATCGTCCGTTGGCGGATATTTTGGAAGAGGTTCGAGATTTAGCGGCGCACGGATGTGTCGAGGTGACTTTGCTTGGCCAGACCGTGAATAGTTACCGCGCACCTGATGCAAAGCTGTTTTCACACAACAATCCGTACATTGGCAAATCCGTGGACGGACATTTTGCCGGATTGCTTTGGGAGATCAATCAAATTCCACAGATCGCGCGCCTCCATTTTACCGCTCCGCATCCACTTCACATGAATGATGAGTTGATTGACGCGATGACGTTGCCGGCACATCTGAATTTTATCCACTTGCCCGTTCAAAGCGGCGCAGATGAAATCTTGCGACGCATGAATCGACGATATACATGTGAGCAATATCTTGAAGTGATTGATCGGATTTTAAAAAAGATTCCAAGCATCGCCATAGGCACAGACATTATTGTTGGATTTAGCGGTGAGCGTGAGGAGGATTTTCAGCGGACGGTGGATCTTTACGAACGAGTGAGATTTGATATTTCGTACACGGCTCGATATTCCGTGCGTTCCGGTACGGCGGCTTTTCGCGCGTTTAAAGATGACGTGACCCGAGAGGAAAAAAAAGAGCGATGGCAAAGATTGCAAGATGTGCAAAAACGCATCACCTTTGAAAAAAATCAGCGGTTTTTCGATCAGACGGTACGTGTGATGGTGGAACGCTACGAAGCTCCGAAAATCATGGACGAAATGCTTACAGGATATTGTTATGGAAATTCTCGCGAGATGAAACTCGTGAGGTTTCCGGGGCGAGCGGATTTTGTTGGAGAGATGGTGGATGTCAAGGTGTTAAAAGCGGATACGTGGTTGCTTGAAGGGGTGGCGCCGTATTGACCATGTTTTTTGGCCAACTTTCTCATTTCAATCCCTGGGATTGAAATGAGAAATAGACAACGATTTCAGCGATTCGCTTTGTTTTCTTCGCGACTTCGTGCACTTGCCAACCAATTTTAGAGTCTCTCTACGCGAACGATATGTTACAAAAATTGATCGCCGTTGTTGGTCCGACCGCGTCCGGTAAAACCGAACTTGGGATTGAGTTAGCGCGGCGCGTAGGTGGGGAAGTGGTGAGTGTGGATTCACGTCAGGTGTATCGAGGGATGGATATCGGAACAGCGAAAACTTTTGGGCCGTGGGGCATCGATTTGGTTGATCCGAATGTTGATTACAGCGTTGCCGATTTTAAAGAATATGCGGAAAAAAAAATCGAGGACATTTTGAAACGTCAGCACGTGCCGATTTTGGTTGGAGGAACCGGTCTTTGGATGTCGGCGCTCATCGATAATTTTGATCTCACCCAAACCGCGAGCGATCCGGCTCTGCGAGCAGAACTGGAAGCGCGGCCACTGTGCGATTTGTTTGCCAGGTATGCGCTGTTGGATCCCCTGGGTTCGGAATTGATCGATCGTGAAAATAAACGTCGCCTGGTGCGCGCGCTGGAGGTGGTTCTGCTTACGGGCAAGCCTTTTTTTGCGCAACAAAAAAAAGGGAAATCAAAATATGATGTGTTGCAGATCGGTCTGTCCGTTGACCGCGCGGTACTCAATGAACGCATCAATCAGCGTGTCGATCAGATGATTGCGAGCGGATTTGTAGACGAAGTGCGGGCACTGTACGAACGATACGGTTGCGACATCGATGCCATGACCGGGATCGGTTACCGGCAAATTTGCGCCTTTTTTTCTGGCCTCTCATCACTCGATGACGAGAAAGTGTCACTCGGTGACGTCAGTGAAGAGATAAAGCGGGTGACAAGGCAGTATGCGAAGCGTCAGATGACTTGGTTCAAACGTGATAGGCGCATCCACTGGGTTACGGAAATTCAACAGGTCTTTTCGGTTATTGATGCGTTTTTGAAGAAATAGGCGGGGTCCCCGATAATTTTACTAACAAAATATTTTTCGCGAGTGCGGCGTCGGCGGTTCCTTGCGTCTCTTTCATCACTTGCCCGATCAAAAATTTCAAAAGCTGTACTTCGCCCGATCGGTAACGCGCAACTTCTACGGGATACGATTCAATCACGCGCTCCACCGCTTGTGCGAGCGTTCCTTCATCATCCATTTGTCCCAGGGCGTGTTCTTCCATGAGGCGCGTAGGGTCATCGCCCGTTTCCAGCATCCGTTCGAGCACTTTGAGTCCGCCTGTATTATTGAGTTTTTTCGTGATGATAAGGGAGATAAATTCGGCAAAATTTTCCGGGGTGATCTTCATCGTGCGAATATCCATTTTTCGATCAATCAGGATTCCCATCAATTTAGAAAGCAACCAGCCACAAACAACCCGGCTCAACCCGGCTTTTTGTTTTTCGTGTGTTTCTTTTTCCGTCTCCTCTTCCGTTGTGCTCTTTAACCATGCCGCAAGTTCAGAAAATGTGCGCTCGGTAAAATCCGCCAAGGCGGGATCTTCGCAGATTTGGCGCGCTTCAGACGGTTTGAGTTGATACTCGGATGCGAAACGCGCTTTGCGTTGCGCCGGAAGCTCCGGCATCTGAAGTTGCATCTCCTGCGCGATATCCGACAGGGCAAGCGCAGGAATGTCCGGTTCGGGAAAATAACGGTAATCGGCCGCCTCCTCTTTTGAGCGTTGCTCAACCGTACGCTGGCGTCCCTCATCCCATCCTCGAGTGGTGGACTCTGTTTGCGGATGTCCCTCTTCATCCCAAACACGCGTCTGCCGTTCAATTTCGTATTCAAGCGCACGCTCGACGTGGCGGAATGAGTTCAGATTTTTGATTTCCGTTTTCGGATTGAATTTCGCGCCGATCACCTCTCCCTCTTCATTTCGTTTGCGCAGAGAAATGTTTGCATCGCATCGCAAGTGTCCTTTTTCCATGTCGGCATCGGAAATATCCAGATAGCGAGCGATCAATCGCAGTTCTTGCAAAAAAATTTTTGCTTCTTGCGGGGAAGTAAAATCAGGTTCTGTCACGATCTCAACGAGCGGTACGCCGCTACGGTTGAAATCGACCAACGTTTTTCCGTCATCCCCGTGAAAAGATTTCGCCGCATCTTCTTCCAAGTGTGCTCGCGTCAAACCAATGCGCATTTGTGATCGTGTTCCGCCGGGCACGCTCATTGTCAGAAAACCATTGATCGCGATGGGCAGATCATATTGCGAGATTTGATAGGCCTTGGGCAAATCGGGGTAGAAATAATTTTTGCGATCGAATTTGGATCGTGAAGCGATCGTGCAGTTGAGCGCCAGACCCATCAGCACGCCAAAACGGATCGCCTGTTGGTTTGGCACGGGCAATGCTCCGGGATGACCAAGACAGATGGGACAGACGTTTGTGTTGGGATGGGCAGAGACGTCGTGAGCGCTACAACCGCAGAACATTTTGGTTTTTGTTTTGAGTTGGACGTGGATTTCAAGCCCAATGACCGGTTCGTACATCATACGGGCGTGGCTGTTTCAGATTTTGAGCGTTTCAATTCCAAATAAACGCGCGTGGCGTAAATGGTCATCAGAGGAAGGAGCAAAACTTCCCCTATGGATTCCAAAACTTCCATCCATAGGGGAGGAGTGCCCGAGAGGGTATCGATGGGATTGACTCCTTGAATCGCAGACAGAAGCGCAATGAGAACGGAAAGAAAAACGGAATATATCAGCAGGATGATGAGTGGTCCCAAAATGAGATAGCTTGCACACAGCCAGAAACGGCCCCTGACGAAATCACGACTCATGCCAAGCGCTTCCAAACCGCGTTTGTTGTCAAAAATGACGTGCATTTGAGCCAAACCAAACCAGACAGCGAAAATAAACATGGGGATCACGAGCAAGAAAAATCCCCCAAGCAGAATCAGCATCTGCAAGAGCACAACCCAGAGAACCGGCGCGATGAGTCTTTTTGCGCGCGCAGAAAAAATTCCCATGTCTTTTGGATCACCTTGGATAAGCGCTTGCGAATAAAGCAAAAGGATGATCGTAATCCAGACAAGAAAAAAAAGTTGGACCATCGTGAGAGCAAACAGGATTATTTTGGCAAAGATCGTGGGAGGAAAAAAAGAAAGCAGGATGAAAGCGGCAAACGGCAGTAACAACCAAATCGAATAACCGATAAGCATCAGAGCTTCTTTACGATAATCTTTCAGACTCTGCGTAATGAGCGCCAAGGGAGTTGTCATATATCGCGATACTTACTCTCCCTTGAGATTCTTGTAAAGCAGGACATCGGCGATGATGATGAGCGGGTTGATAAGCACGGCAATCACGACCGGAATGGTCCATTCGACAAGTGTGGTGAGTCGCAGTTGAAGATCAAGATTAAGTCCGCCGGCCGCGCTCAAGACGATTTCCGTGATGTACGCGGCTATGCCCATCAGGATCACTCCGATAAAAATGAATACAAGTTTGGGCACGAGGAGTCGAAAGAGCACGCTCCAAAATCGTCCTCGGACGAGTTGGCTGGTTGCTCCGAGCGCTTTTTTTCCCGCGAGGCCGTCCATGGCGGTGGCGTAAGGCGCCAACATGTATTCCACCATCCACTTAAACGCGAGCCCGAAGGCGACAAACGTTCCGATAACAAGAAGAAGATTTCCCAGAATCACCAACGCGGCGTTTTGAAAAATGGCGCCAAGAGTTGCCAAAATAATGGACGGACCAAATCCAATAAGAATCGCGATCACAAGCAGGAATGCAACCATTATTGAAATCAGAATCGTTGGTAAAAAAAGGGATTTGGTTTCTTTTATGGCTTTTTTTGGATCCCCGTTTCGTCCGGTCATCTGCTGGCGTATCAATCTGACAAGAGCGATGAAGACCCAAATGCCCAACAGGGGCGCCACCAGGTAATTCGTCAATATAAAAATGATCACCCCGGCGTATTCGCTCCCGGTGAGTTCATTTGAAAGCCAAAGGGTGCTGGCGGCGGGATAAAGAGATAAAGAGAGCACCGAGAGAATGGCGAGCCACAAAAGCCAGACCGAGACGCTCATGAGTTCATGAAATCGTGCACGGTACAGGTCCCAGGATTCGTCAATGAGACGTCCGACGGAAATAAGGGAGGTGGATGGCATATTTAGCATGTGCTTAAAATGTGATCGACTAATTGTTGAGCGCGCACATTTGTTTCTTCCAGTGAACCGAAAGTGTCGAGTTCAAAGACGCGTGTGCCGTTTGCTTCAAATAATTGTTTGAGCCATGGTTCTTGAAATCGCTGTTCCAGTTTTTTCAAAAAATCCAGTTGTTCAAACACGCCTTTTGTGTCATCTCGGCGCGCTCCAATGCGTTTCTTCGCTTCCTCGGCCGGAAGTTTTGTCAGGATGAGCGCGTTCGGTGCATAAGCGAACGCGAGTTTATTTCCGGGGAGATTCAAAATGGATTCAAGCGGAAGACTGTTTGGCATGATCGGTTGATAAACGAGCGATGTGGACACGCCGCGATCTTGGATGACTGTTTTTCCCGCCTTGAGAGCCGGTATGATCAAACGGCGATACAAAATTTGTCGATCCAACGCAAAAGCGTGTGAAAGTTCTTCTCCGCCATAGGGTTCATCTTTTCGGGACAGTTCGTAGCGAATCGCCCGTCCAATCCATGTGCGCGTTGGTTCGTAGGTAAAATACACGTCGTTGTGTTCAATGTCTTCAAATCGCGGTGGGGTCGCGTCTGTCCAATCGTTGAGACGGAAGAGACGATGGTGGCATGATTCCGCCCAGTTTTGCACGGCGTGAAGAAGGGTGGACTTTCCACTGCCGGTGATTCCATCCACGATGATGAATTTTCCTTTGGACATAAGAAATTATAACATGAAAAGATGCACGTTTGCAGAGATCCCTTATCCTGTTGATCCGAACCCGCCCCTGCTTTCAGTTTTCAATTGAGTTATTTCATGAAACGTTCCTTTGACCATCGGAATGAACAGTCCTTGCGCGAGACGATCGCCTTTTTTTACAAAGGTTGGTTTGTTGGTGAAATTAAGCAGTTGAATGAGCAGTTCATCTTCTGATCCGCAAAAATCATTGTCAACAATGCCAAATCCTTGTGGAACGCACAAGCCGTATTTGCGTGGAAGAGAGGAACGCGCCGCGATTAAAAGCGTGTACCCTTCGGGAACGCAGATCACCAGTCCCGTGCGCAAACGGACGATTTGACGCGGGGCGATCATCGCGTCTTCGATCAGGGACAAATCAAAGGCGCAAGCGCCGGGTGAAGCGTAAATGGGTGTGACGGCGTCCGGATGTTTTTTGAAGATATTGACAGGCAAGGACATCATGAAGGGTATTATAGTCGCAAAACGAAAGAGTAGGAAAGGAAGGGCGGGTCTGGTACTCTGTGTCTGTATGACCTCCTTTGACTTTCAGTATCAACAAGCGATTAAGCAGATTATGGAGCAGGGGATTGATATTCCCAATCCATGGTCCGGACGTGTCACAAAGATGATTCCCGGTTTGACATTGCGTGTGGATATCGGCGAGAGTTTTCCGCTTTTGACCCTCCGAAAAATTCCTTTGAAGATTTTTATTGCCGAGCAAGTTTGGTTTTTAATGGGTGAGAATAATCCGACTTGGCTTCGACAGTTTACCAAAATTTGGGATGATTTTTTAGAAGAAGACGGAACCGTGAAAGCCGCTTACGGCTATCGGTGGCGGCACCATTTCGGTCGCGACCAGATTGATCGTCTGATCCAACATCTCACACAGAATTCCGCTTCGCGCCATGGTGTTGTCGTCACATGGGATCCGGCGGATGACGGGCTTGGCGTTGATGCAAAGAAGAATCTGCCCTGTCCTTATACCTTTACCGTCAACATTGCGGGAGGTCGTTTGCATTTGCATAATATCATCCGAAGTAATGACATGATTCTTGGTTGTCCGCACGATGTTGCGGGGTTTGCTTTGTTGCAGTGTATTTTGGCGGAGCGACTCGGGATCGAGCCCGGCATTTACACGCATTCTATTTCAAACGCGCATATTTACGACAATCATTTTGATGCGGCAAATCAGATGATCGAGCGTACCCACGAGCATCCGGCACTCAAATGCCGCGTCCCAACCGGCAGTTATGCGCGCGCCATTTCCGGAGACGTTCAACTTGTTGAAGAACTGTTTGAGCAGTTGAAAAATCAGTACAAACCCTTGGATGCGATTCGAGGGATGGAGGTCACGGTGAATGTGTATTGAAGAAGAACCACTGCAAAAGTGTGTCTTTTCGTCAACGGGCGCCCGTCGACCCCGTTCACCTACGTTTGAGTAGGGTTCGCGGGATCGACAGCGTTAGAGACATCGTGTGATGTCTCTGTTTAACGAAAATCCATCACTTTTTCTGAGGTTCCACTTGCTCATTCCTTTATGATATTGTTCAAAACATGTGCAAATTATTTTACTCGCCGCTATCTCGGCAGACGGAAAAATCGCCCAGCGTGAAGGTCAGACTTCTCTTGATTGGACATCTAAAGAGGATTTGAAATTTTTTATTGAGAAAACAAAAGAGGTTGGAGTGGTGATTATGGGGCGCAAAACGTTTGAGACGATCGGCAAACCGCTCAAGGGGAGGCGGCTGATTGTTTTGACCAACAGACCCGTTGCGAGTCAAGAGGATGACGAAGGGATTATCGAGTTCACAAACGAACAACCGCGCGATCTTCTTGCGCGTTTACAAAACAAAGGCCACGACAGAGTGGTCGTGGCTGGCGGCGCTTCCGTGTACAGTCAGTTTTTGCGTGAAGGGCTCGTGACGGATGTTTTTTTGACGGTTGAACCTGTGCTTTTTGGGCAGGGGGTGCCTCTGGCGACGGATTTTGATCGCATCAATTTAAAACTGATCGAGATCATTCGTTTGAGCGACCAAACAACCGTTTTACATTTTCGTGGCCTTTTCTAAAGTTTTTACTTGCCATCTCTTTCATGATATTTTCGTCCTGTTTGAGCTTGCTGCTATTCTAACCCCCCTTGAATTATGTCTGATATTCCCTGTCCTTTTTTGCCACCCGGTCGATCGTTTAAATTTGTGGGGAAGGATGATCCATTTATTCAAGAAGCGGCGCTGGCGCGTGATGCATGTGCGGGTGACCGGTTGTTTCCTGTTGGAGCCGTGCTCGTGAGAGATGGGCAAGTGCTCGCCAGAGCTGGCAACGGATACAACCGTGGAAGAGAAACCGTGCATGTTTGTCCGCGCGTCGTTTTGGATTGCCCAAGCGGGACAGGATATGAACTTTGTCAATTTCACGACTCGCCCGGACATGCCGAGTTGATGTTGATGGCCGTTGCAAAAGAACAAGGGATTGATTTGTCCGGCTGTGATGTGTATTTGTTTGGCCACTGGTGGTGTTGCGAACCTTGTTGGAAAGGGATGATCGAACAAGGTATCGGTGACGTTTATTTGTTTAAGAATGCGCATGTGGAATTTCACCGCGACCGCGTTTATGCACAGACGCTTCAATCACAAGTTCACCGCGCGTACATTGCCGGGGCGTATACGAACAACGGTGGATTGGAGCAAGATAAATGGGTTTATCATTCGCTTGGATCCGTTTGTGAAGAGTTGGGGTGCACAGTCATCCTTCCCTTTCGTGATAATCCGGAAAATCAAAAACCACAGGCAGATCGAGATGTCAAAAAAGTGTATCAATGGACAGCCGATCGATTGCGCGACTGCGATGTGCTAATTGCCGATGTATCCTCTCCATCACTTGGCGTTGGAGGGGAACTCACGCTTGCGTGCTTGATGCAAAAGCCAATCGTTCTGATCTCAAAAAATGATTCGCTTGTTTCAGATTTCGCTTTGGGCAATCCTGCGGTTGTTTATCACATTCGTTCTGCCAGCACAGAAGATGTGTGTCGTCAGTTAAAAAATGTGCTCAAGCAGTTAGTCAATCCGTTACCCGGTAACGGATTGATGACGGATTAAATCCATCCGTTACCCGGTAACGGATTAAGAACAGATCAAAAAATATGAGAAATATCGAGTTTGTTACAGGCGAGCACTACCATTTGTACAACCGTGGTGTTGATCGACGGACTATTTTTGAGACATTTGGCGATTTTAGAAGATTTTATGAGTCAATCTATCTTTTTAATGATGCAAATTATTCACATGCGGGCGGTGATATTTTAAACAAATTTGTCTTACTCTCGGGTCAGAAAGTTTTTTCATTAGATCGCGATCCTTTTGTAAAAATTATCCTATTTTGTTTGATGCCAAATCATTATCACTTGCTTGTTCAACAATTAAAAGATGGGGGAATTTCTCAATACATGCATAAACTAAA
Organism: uncultured Gammaproteobacteria bacterium; assembly: GCA_964373605.1. Lineage (GTDB taxonomy): Bacteria > Patescibacteriota > Patescibacteriia > UBA9934 > GWF2-40-263 > VGKU01. The sequence continues at coordinate 13,937 of CAYJVQ010000010.1, forward strand.
AGGATATTCGCGTTATTTCAATTTGATAAATGAAAGATCAGGGACGCTCTATGAAGGAGGATTTAAGGCAAAACATGTTGATAGTAATGAATATTTTCAACACCTCGCACTTTACATTCATTCAAATCCTTTAGATCTTGTTGGTATTGATTGGAAAAATGGGCAGGTTTCAAATTGGTCAAAAGCCATAGATTTTTTGAATCATTATCGTTGGAGCAGTCATCATGCATGGATTCAAAACGATCAATTGTATCCCATTATTGATCAAACATATTTTGGGATTTTTTTTGATAACATGGATCAATACGTTCAGGCATTAAAAGGTTGGATGGGCCGAGATCTTGTGGACGAGATAGAATCCGTTACCCGGTAACGGATTGATGACGGATGAAAAAACCGCCCAAGTCAAGGACTGGGCGGAAGGTGAATGACTAGTCGCCGGTGTCGTTCCAAAGGTTGTCGCGCGGAGCCACGAAGTCCCTGACCCAATGTTGGAGCTGTTCGAGCCGTTCAGGCGTGTCTTGGAAGGTGTTGATCATGTTGGCGACTCTGGAGCCTCGGTCGCCAGAATGGTCGGGAGAGGGGGAGAATTGCGGGTGGTCGCTGAATTGGTCGATGACCACCTCGAACTGCCAGGGCTCCTGACAGGCACGAATCGCTTTCTGCCAGTCCATCATCTCGATGCGTTCGCGGAAGCGCTCGCCGCATGGCTTACACTCGTCTAACTCCTTGAGCGCGATTTGTCTGATCATGAACTCTCGGTACTTCTCGACGGTCTGGTTAACGGGCTGGCAGTCCTTCTTGAATCCCCGCCGCGCCACTTCTGCGAGATCTTTCCAGCACGGGTGGAGATCGCTCAATGCCTCCATGTCAGCGAATTTTTGGAACGTCATTTCCTCAATCCTCTGGTCTGCCCTCCAGTGCGATTGGCGCACCAAGGTCAGACGCAGGCAGTCGTCCCTCTTGGGATTCTTGTCGAAGATGGAGAACGCGATGAGCAGAAGCCGGATTTCGTTGCCGATTGGCGTTCCCTGGTTGTCGAAGACTGCGGTCTCGGCATAGATCGCTCCACAGCCGGAGCGACTGACGAACAGGTTCTTCATCCGATTCTGTTCGTCGGTGAAGCACGAAACCATCCTGAAGCGCGTTCCCTTCCGGTGCGACCATGCAGCGAAGCAGTCGCGCGGGCCGGAGTTGAGGCGCTTCACCCACTCAAGGATGTTGCGCTTGTCTGAACTGTGTCGGTAGTACTCCCGACGGCCCTCGACCATAATCCCGACAAGATAGCTGTCACTCGAGGGCTTTGCCCGTTCGACGGATCGCAGAATTTCCCAACGCTGGGTCATGCCATTCTGATTGTGTCGAGAGGGAACAGACTCCGTGAGAAGGGAGGTTCCCAGCGAGCTCATCCACAATCCGGGAATCATGACGTACGTGGGGGCATTGCGAAACTGCCCCGTGAAAATCTGTGGGGCGATGAGTCGGTGACCCGCATACGCGGCGTCACAGTACTGCTTAGCCATTTCCGCTTGAGGGAACCCGTAGGCCGGGAACAGGAACGAGTTGACCTCGGCCGGGTCATTGATCATCAAGTTTGGCATCGTCCGAACCCCTGTTTTTCCTTTGATTTTGTCGGTTGATCAGGTGGGAAGAAAACCTGAATTCAACGGTCAAGATTAATAAAAAATCACGATTTTGTCAACCTGTTCCGTGAGACCGCTCTCAAAACTCGCGATCCGTGAGTGAGCGAGAGAACAGATCAAACCAACGGTTTGATCTTTTCCGAGCGAACGATCGGAATATGGAGTCTGTCGGCTTGCGGGGGTGAGAGACCTTT
>CAYJVQ010000011.1:0-1469 GCA_964373605.1 uncultured Gammaproteobacteria bacterium
TAACGGAATGGCCACAAAAACAAAAAGAAAAAAGGCGCCCCAACGCTGATAATTTTTTGCGTGGCGTTTCTCAAGCGCACGTAATCGATAAAAAATAAAATGGTGAAATTTTGGAGAATGCGCCGCCATCCAATCAAGAATGGGTTTAAAAAAGTAAAACAGAATAAAAATCGGAAGCAGATTTCCAAAAACGGAGTAAGCAACCGCTTCCACGGGTGAAAAATGAAAATGAAACAGAGCGATGGGAAGGGCGGCTCGCGATTCTGTCACCGGTAGCGCCGAAAGCAAAATCACCGTGAGCCAATCCGGAATTCCTGAAAACCACTGAACGATTATTTCACCCATATCTTTTGCGTTAGGGACCTCTGAAAAAGTGATGTCTCTAACGCTGTCGAGCCCTGCGAACCCTACTCAAACGTAGGGTGAGCGGGGTCGACGGGCGCCCGTTGACGAAAAGACGCACTTTTTCAGAGGTCCTGCTAAACTAATCTTTTTTCCATTCATACACCTCATACGTCCATGCCGCCATCGCTTTGATATCTTGAAATCGACCCGCCTCTGATGGTGACCCAAGCACAACAACCATAATTTCATCCGTTCCGTGAGAAGAAAAAAGGGCCCCCAAACAGTATCCGGCCTCCGGAAGATAACCCGTTTTCGCAATCACTATTTTATACGGATCCTGATTGATAAAACTTCCGAGCAGGTCGTTGGTGTTTTTCAGAGTAAAGGTGCTCCCTGTTTCTGTCTGAAGGGAAAGCTGTGCGCGCGTGGTCGCATCTTGTATGATCTCATGCTCTGAAACTTTGTCCAGAAGACGCGCCAAATCCATCACGACGGAAGTGTTTTTTGCAGACAGTCCTGTGGGATCGACAAATCGAGTCTGTGACATTCCAATCAAAGCCGCTGTTTCATTCATCTTCGCCACGAAATCTCCATACGCCATTCCTGAAAGACGAACCAGCGCTGATGTGGCGGAATTATCCGAGCTCACCAGACTGGCATACAATAAATCACGTACACGCATCGGTTCGCCGGGTTGCACATGTTGAATTCCTCCGATGCGCACATCCTCCGGCATCAACGTGGCCGGAGCGGATAAATCCGGACGGCCTTCCAAAAAAACGTACGCGGTCATGAGTTTGGTAATACTGCCGATCGAGCGCGGAGCATCACGATTCTTTTCAAATAAGATGGTGCCGGACCGCCTGTCCACCACAATCGCACTGACCGCGGACGTAACCACTCCCAGACGACGCGAATCGCGTTTGATCGGTGGGGGAACTTGAGAAAAAGAAATCGGGAGTGATTTCGGAAGCCGAAAAACGCTGTCGTTTGATTCTGATTCACCGGATGATGTTTGCAAAGAACGCTCAAGCTCCAGAGCATCTACCGGAAAAAGTTGGAGGAGCGTTGACGCAAGAGCAAAGTGAACAAACAACGGGAGAATCATAGGTCTGTTTGTGTTT
>CAYJVQ010000011.1:1479-14811 GCA_964373605.1 uncultured Gammaproteobacteria bacterium
TCAAAGGAGGAAAAAAGTTCATTCATTTTTTCATCTGCCTGAAACGCCCGGAAGTTTGGTAATTCTTCCATTTTGTGAAGACCCAATTCTTTTAAAAATTCCGTAGAGACGCGATAGATGAATTGCAAACGTTGTTTATCTTCCTCCTCTTCAATCAAGCCGCGAATCAAAAGATTGCGCAAAATAAGACTGCAATTCACTCCGCGCACATGTTCAATTTCCGGTTTGGTCACAGGCCCGCGATAAGCGATCACCGCGAGCGTTTCAAGGGACGGACGCGTCAAAGGCCCCTGCGCTTCTTTTCTCAAAAAACCGGACACATCCGTTCCCACATCCGGATTCGTCACGAACTGAACTTTCCCCTCATGCTCAAGCACATGGATGCCGGATCGCGGAGTATTAAAGCGCGTTTTGATTTCTGTGATCGCTTCAAGGATCACTTCGTCTGAAATCTCCAGTTGTTTTTTGAGTTGGGAAATCGCGATCGGCTTCGCGATCGCAAAAAGAATGGCTTCCAGTTTGGTGATGAGCATAAAAAAATGTTGTCGCCTTAGTCCGCGCGCTTAATCTCGATATCGCCAAAAGGATTCGATTGCATGACGTGAACGGTTTGCTGTTTTATCAATTCAAGCAAAGCCAAAAAACTCACGACAATCTCCACTTTTGAACGCCCTGATCCAATCATCTCGCGAAAAACGAGTTGCGAACGCGTCAGAAAAACCTCCTGAATTTCTTTCAACCGTTCTTTCACCGAAATCACTCGCTCCATCGCCGCCTGTCCCAAATGAAAGAAGGGTTCCAGACGCTTGAGAAGATGAGCAAACGACCGCTCAAGACTGTCCAACGTAAAATCGCTTGGTAAAATCAATCCTTCGGGTTTGATCGCATCCGGCTCTAACCGTTCGAAGCATCGGTTTTCACTTTGTTGTTGTGCGTGAAGAAGATCCGCGGCTTTGGCAAAAATTTGATACAGCTGAAGCTGTTGAGCGAGCGATGTGGACGTTTCTTCCGGAAGCTCTTCTTGACGAGGCAAAATCTCATGCGATTTGATCAGAAGCAATCGAGTGGCCACGAGTAAAAAATCGGCAAGCTCCTCCGCCATCGGCTCATGGGCATTCACATACGCGACATAATCGTCCGTGACTTGCGCAAGAGAGACTTCGGTAATGGGCATTTGACGTTTTTCGATCAATTCCAACAACAGCTGTAGCGGCCCGGAATAGGTGGATGTTTTCACTTCAAACCCCATAGGACTTTCTCACTTGAATATGCAGATCCTGCAATGTTTGCGCATCAAGCGCACAGGGCGCATCCATGACAGAGACATTGCCGGAACTGGTCATCGGGAATGCCTGTACTTCACGCAAATACGGCTCCTGCGTCAAAATCATCAACATTCGTTCGATTCCCATGCCAATTCCTCCATGAGGCGGCGCGCCGTAACGAAACGCTTCGATCATATGTCCAACCGACTTTTGAATTTCTTCCTCACGATATTCCATGTTGCGATAGGTGGCTTCAAGCATCTGCGGTTCATGCGCGCGAATGCTCCCGCCACCAACTTCGTATCCGTTACAGACAAGATCGTACTGGGAGGTGAGAATGTTTGCGATGTTGCGACCGGCCAAATGATCCTCACGAAATTCCGGAAGCGGATTGGAAAACGGATTGTGGGTAAACGTCCATTTTCCCGTTTTTTCATCACGTTCAAAAAAAGGAAAATCCTGAACCCAGGCATAGGCCAACACACGATTTTGCTTGTCTTCTTGCGTTCGCAAATCGAACTTGTCCGCACCGAATTTCTCCATCGTCTCTTTGTAGGAAAACCGCGGGAACGGTTTTTGTTTGATGGTGAAACCGAGCGACTCAACCGCTTGTGTCACCATGGCCTCAATGGTTTGCAAGACTTCTTCTCTGTCCACAAAACTCATCTCCACATCCACTTGCGTATGTTCGAATCCGCGATCAGCGCGCAGATCTTCATCTCGAAAACAACGCGCGAACTGAAAATAACGTTCAAAGCCCGCCGTCATCAAAAGCTGTTTGTATTGCTGCGGACTTTGAGGAAGAGCAAAAAAATTTCCGGGTTGAAGACGCGAAGGCACGACGAAATCGCGAGACCCTTCCGAGGTTGCTTGTGTCAGATAAGGCGTCTCGATTTCAACGAAACGATTTTGCACAAGAAACTGTCTACACGCTTGGATATACGCATGGCGCAAACGCAGGTTCTTTTGCAAACGCTGTGTGCGCAGATCAAGATATCGATATTTGAGTCGAAGGGCTTCATCGACCTGGGAAGTATCTTGATCAATTTCAAATGGAAGTGTTTGCGCACGATTTAACAAGACAAGGGACTCAACGCCGATTTCGATCGTGCCCGTTTCCCTGTCAGGATTGATTTGTTTTTCACTTCTTGCATTCACAACACCCTTGAGTTCAATCACAAATTCCGGACGTAATTCATCAACGAGCTGACGGGTTGCGGTATCAAGATTTGGCGTATTTATCACCACCTGCACGATTCCGCTCCCATCACGCAAATCCACGAAAACCAACTTATCACCCATACGGCGAATACAATGAACCCATCCCGAAAGCGAAACGGTCTGTCCAACAAGAAGGGGGGTTTGATCAATCCAAGTGCGAAACATATTGAGAGACCGGTTTTATTTACGGTGTTAACCTATTTATCATTCTAGGAAACGGAATCGCTTCACGCACATGATGGAGTCCGCAGATCCATCCGACCAAACGTTCAAGCCCAAAGCCAAATCCCGAATGTGGCACGGAACCGAAGCGACGCAAATCCGCATACCATGCATAGGATGCCGGTGACAGATGGTGTTCTGCCATTCGTTTCAGCAATGTCTCGTAATCATCTTCGCGCTGTGAACCGCCGATGATCTCTCCGTATCCTTCCGGAGCGAGCAAGTCATTATTTAGCGCCCGATCTTGATGCGCGGGATCGCGCTTCATGTAAAAGGCTTTCACCTCCACAGGATATTTTTCAATGAACAGCGGACGTTCGTACTGTTGCGTCAACATCGTTTCATCGTCCGCTCCCAGATCATCTCGCTCGCCGATGTCGGATCCAAGCGCGCGAAGTTTTTTCACCGCTTCCTCATGCGTCAAATGCACAAAAGGCGCTTGAATTTTTTTGAGCGGTTCGATATCTCGCTCCAGAACCTTCAACTCGCCGAGATTTTTCTCAAGCACATCCTGGATCAGTCGAAGGATCAACGCTTCTTGAATGCGCATGTTTTCTTCGTGTTCGACAAAAGCGGATTCCGCGTCCATCATCCAAAATTCGGTGAGATGTCGGCGTGTCTTGGATTTCTCGGCACGAAACACAGGTCCAAAATCAAAACAACGCCCAAACGCCATCATGCCCGCCTCCAAATAGAGCTGTCCCGACTGCGCCAAATAGGCCTTCTCCATTATCCCCTCTTCCCCAAAATAATCCAGCTCAAATAATTCCGTTGTTCCCTCACACGCCGTTGGAGTGAGAATGGGCGTATCAAATTTTATAAACCCATTTTCGTTAAAATAAGCATACGTCGAATGGATGATGGTATTTCGCACACGTTGAATCGCCCACTGTCGTTCACTGCGGAGCCACAAATGGCGCTGATCCAACAAAAAATCGGGGCCGTGTTCCTTTTTGCTGATGGGATAATCTTCCCGAGCAAGTTGGATGATGGAAAAAGAGGTTCCTTCCAATTCAAAACCGCTGGGCGATCGTGCGTCTTCTTTCACGCGGCCGCGAACGATCACGGACGATTCGATTCGCAAATTTTGCAAAACCTCCCACTCCTCCATCCGTAACCCGGTAACGGAGTAGACGACTTGGATGCGACCTGATCCATCTCGGAGCTGTAAAAAGAAAATTTTTCCGCTGGAGCGAAAGTTATACGACCATCCTTTGAGTTCAACCTCTTCTCCAAGATGCAAACCAATCTGTGAAATCGTCATCATAAGACCTTCAGTTTAGCCCAAATTCTCACCCTTAGGCAAGCGCCGAAGTCCTGCATGCGCCACGCATGGAAACGGCCGGAATAATGGGAAAATGACAGATGAGATAGGACTCCAAAATATCATGGAACAAAACGATCTGTTGGGATGACAGCGTGGGTCGCATCTGATGTGAAAAAGATTCCTGTAAGCTCAATCGCAAAAGCTTGAGTGTGGCATCATCCATCCGTCGCGCTTGGAACCATTGCTCTTGATCTTTGCTCACACACGGCTCACACACCACTCCTCCTTTGAGGGCGTGCCAGCGATAAGCTCCGGATTCAACCGCCTGATGGCAAGAAAGGCACACGGACAACTCCGGACAATACCCGACCAGAGACATCAGCTTCAAGGTAAACGAGCCAAGCAAAAACGCCGCGCGTTCATCCGTGAGCGTCAAACCGTCTTGGACAAATTCAAGCCATCGCACGACCAGCTGATAAAGCGCCGGATCACGCTCGCATGGCCGTGTGGCAAGATCAACGAGCGCCAAGCTGTTTTGAAAAAGCAAAAGTTGCGACAAGGTCGGATGGAAATCAACAAACCGACGACGGCGTTCAACTCCGGCGATGGTGTGAAACATTTGACCCTGCACCAAAAGCAGTTCAACCTCCGCGGCCGTTTCCAAATGCGGAGTGAGTTTCGCAAGCGGTTTGTGCCCTCCGCGAGCAAGACATTCGATCTTTCCATACTCGGACGTCAAAATACAATACGACCGGTCCGCTTCTTTGAAGTCCCGTCGCGATAACACAATACCTGTTGTCGAATACAAAGTGGCTATAAGGTTTCAAAATAACTCTGAACGATCAGCATGGCGGCGAGCGCATCCTCTTTCGCCGGCGATCCCTCTTCTTGCCGGAGTTGAATACTCTGCATCGTCGTGTAAGATTCGTCTTCTTCCACCACGGGAATGGTCAGAACGTTTTGCAGTTCACGAATGAAGGCACGTGTTTTTTCCAACTGGCTTTGGCTGTGATGCTCACCTTCGGAAATGGGAACGCCAACGACAATCAGATCAATATTCTCTGTATTCACTTGTTCCGCAAAAACTCGAATCGTTTCCGCTCCCGCATTTGGCACAACATCAAGTGGAACAGCGACGCGTGCATCGCTATCCCCAAACGCGAGACCAATTTTTTTGTCGCCATAATCGATGCCGAGAATTCTCATACAGGTAAGGGTGTTAAAATCTCCGCTCCTGATTTCGTCACCGCGATGGTCACTTCAAAATGCGCACCGACCGATCGGTCTTTCATGACAATGCACCATCCGTCTTCTCCGGTTTCCACTTCGTGATTTCCCCCAAGTCCAAGCATGGGTTCAAGCGCCAAACACATCCCATCCAAAATTTCAACGTCCGGATACTGGCTGGAAACATAATTGGGCACATGCGGCGCTTCATGAACGGCATGTCCGACTCCATGTCCGACAAGCGCACGCACCACGCCATATCCGTAGGGCTGAACAAATTGTTCGATCGCCGCGCTGATGTCTTTGATGTGACCGCCAACGCGCGCCGTCTTCACACCTGTGAGCAAAGAGGCTTTCGTCACCTCCAGAAGTTTTTTCCGTTCTTTTGAAACCTCGCCTACCGAAACCGTCACAGCCATATCCGTACAGAGTCCTTTGTACCAGCATCCGATATCAAGACCGACAATGTCGCCATGGTTGAGTTTCACATTTCGATTTCCAAGTCCATGGACGATCTCTTCGTTAATCGAAACACAAAGGGTACTGGGAAACGGAGTATCCTTGGGATGCGACTTGTAACCTTTGAACGATGGCTTCCCACCGCCCTCCAAAATCACGCGCTCGCCGGTTGCGTCGATTTCTGCCACGGTGATACCGGATCGCACGGCATCGACCGCCGCTTTAAGCGCTCGCGAAAGCAAATGCCCACCCTCGCGCATGGCGTCAATTTCTTGTGTTGTTTTTGTCATGGCCATAACGATGAGACCGCTCTCAAAACTCAAGATGAGACTGCTCTCAAAACTCGATGAGATGTCGGTGCGCGGGCCAGCCAGCCTCTGAAACGTCCTAAAATGGACGTTGAAGAGGTGGCGCCGTCCCGCAAGCCGACAGCTCGCGAGTTTTGAGAGCAGTCTCAAGATGTCAGTATTCTCATAATCCTTTCAAGCACCGCATCTTCCGACCCGACTCCATCCACAGCGTAAACGATCCCCTTTTTTTTGTACTCCGCAATCACCGGCGCCGTGTCTTTCGCGTAAATCTGCAACCGGCGCATAATCGCCTCTGGCGTATCATCATCGCGTTGCACCCACTTTCCGCCACACGCACAAGGATCGCCAGGTTTGAGCCCACTCCAAAGACTCGCCACTTTATTGCATGCACGGCAAGTCAATCTGCCTCCGAGACGCTTGAGCGATTCGTTCGTGGGAATCTCGATCACGATCACTTGAGTGGGCGTATCGAAATCGAACGCCGCGTATTGGGATAAATTGCGCGGATAGCCGTCCAAAATATATCCGTTTTTTGCATCAGGTTTTTCCAAGCGTCGTTTGACCAAAAACGCCGCGTCCACATCGGAAATCAATTCGCCCTTCAAAATAATTTCATTGAGTTTTTTTCCCAAGTCTGAACCGGAAACGACTTCTTCGCGGATCAGTTGACCTGTCCCAAAAAACGGAATGTGAAGCTGTGCGGAAAGCCGCTGTGCTTGTGTTCCTTTTCCACTCCCTTGAGGACCCATCAGAAGAATTTTGTATAATGGCAACATAACGGGAGTAGTTTAACAGACGAAACTCCCAAAGCCAAGGACTCTCTTTTGACAAAATTCAACCGATAAACAATACTTCCAGTGGCTCCAAAACTTGGAAGAGGTCAGCCATGCCTGTCAGCGTTGTCGTTGATACTCAATGGGGTGATGGAGGAAAGGGCAAGTTTGTTGATGCCGTGGCGTCAGACATGGATCTGATCATTCGCTTCAACGGAGGAGCCAACGCGGGATACACAGTGGTGGTCCAAGAAGTCACGCACAAACTGCATCTGATGCCAGCAGGTATCCTGCATGAAGGCAAGATGAATGTGATCGGTCCGGGAGTCGTTTATGATCTGGCGATCGGTCAGGAGGAACTTTTCCTCGCGCGACGCCATGGCGCAAAAGTCGCCCTTGATCATGCGGCTCCTGTTGTCCTGCCGATTCATCGCGCCATCGATTTTGGACGCGAAACCATGGCAGTCAAAATGGCGATCGGAACGACCAAGCGTGGCATCGGCCCTTGCTATGAGGACGTGGCTTCACGACGAAGCCTGACTCTTGGGGATTTGGTTGCAAAGAAGCGAATAAAAAACACTCTTACGAGTGGTGGTTATTGGAAGGAAAAGATCGCTCTCTCACGCCATCTCCAACTTCATCGTTTGGATCTCAGCGATCTTCAGCTTGGCATCGATCCCATGAGCTTTGATGACACGGTCGATTGGTGCATGAAGTATGCCCTGCCTGTTCGCGAGCATCTTACAGACACTCGCGCGCTGGTTCATGAAGCGTTCCGGAAAGACCGAAAGCTTCTGTTTCAGGGCGTAAACAGCATTCTGCTCGACATCTTCATGGGAGCCAAACCCTATTGCACCAGCTCGATCTGCACGCCTTCAGGAATCTCCGCGACATTTGGCATTTACCATTTCGATCGTGTGATCGGGATTGTGAAAGCCTACAATACACGTGTGGGCGGCGGTCCGTTTCCAACCGAGATTGATGGTGAGATGGCCGATCTGTTGCGTCGTCGCGGCAATGAGTACGGAACCACCACGGGTCGTCCGCGCCGTTGCGGCTGGCTTGATCTGCCCGCGCTTCTTTACAGTTGTCGCATCGGAGGTGTGAGAGAACTCGTCCTGACGAAACTCGACGTCTTAAGCGGTTTGCCTCAACTCCACATCTGCCACTCTTACGGCTTTCAGGATGAATTTCAAACGCTAACCAAAGAAATTCTCGAAAACGCCCGTCCTGTCTTGGTTTCTTGCGAGACTTGGAACGAGGGGTTGTCCGGCATAAAAAACGTGGGCGATCTTCCGCCGGCGACACAGCGATACGTGTCAAAGATCGCGGCGGCGGCGCGTCTGCCGATCACATCGATCGGTGTTGGCCCTGAACGTTCTCAATTCATTTCCTCTTGAGCTGGATAACTCCGGCTTTTTTTATAAACTGAAAAAGTGATGAATTTTCGTCAAACGGGCCCGCCCTAAGAGTTGCAGGCGGGGTCTGGGGACCCCGCCAACTAGGAAACGAAAAAACGCACTTTTTCAGATGTCCCGAGTCTTTACATTTCGTATTCACGCATACTCAACTGCGCTTCGATCTGTTTCATGCTATCAATCACCACTGACACAATAATAAGAATGGAAGTTCCTCCAATCACGAGATTGGCATTCCCTGTCATTTGTTGAATGATAAGCGGAAGAACCGCAATAATGGCCAAAAACGTCGCTCCCGCAAGCAGGAGTCGGTTTGTCACCCAAGAAAGAAAATCGGAAGTGTTTTTGCCCGGTCGAATTCCGGGAATAAACCCGCCTTGTTTCTGCACATTTTCCGCGACTTGCTCCGGATGAAATACCACCGCAGAGTAAAAGTAGGTAAAAAGAAACACCAGAACGAAATACGCGAGCCCATAGAAGACCTGATTTTGGAAAAGTTGAAGAGTGGCGCTGGCGATCGTGCGGAGAACTTCCGTGCGAGCATTGAGAAAAAATTGCGAAAGCACCGTTGGAAAAAGAATAATCGAGATGGCAAAAATAATCGGGATCACTCCCGCCATGTTCAGCCGAAGAGGAATGTGTGAAGTCACCGCACCGGACAAACGCGCTCCTTGAATATGCCGAGCATACTGAACCGGAATATTACGTTGCGCCTCATTCATAATCACAATGCCGATCACCGTGATGACCGCTGCTGCCACAAATAAAATCATCGTCATCAATTGACTGCGATCATAGACCGCTAGAGATTGGGACAAGACGGTTGGAAGTCCCGCGATAATTCCCGCTAAAATCATAATGGAAATTCCGTTCCCGATATGCTTTTCGGAAATAAGCTCTCCGATCCACATCAAAAAAATAGTCCCGGCCGTCATTGTCAGGATGGCAAACATCATAGGCACGGCTCCGGCATTTTGAAAAAAGGAACCGCTCTGCGACAAAAGCATGATTAACCCGTAGCCCTGAATGATCGCCAATGGGATGGTTGCCCATCGTGTCCACTGGTTGATTCTCTGGCGTCCTTGTTCTTCTTTCTGCATTTCTTCCATGGACGGAATAATCATGCCGAGGAGCTGAAAAATAATCGACGAAGTGATATACGGAGCCACGCCCATGGCCACGACGGAAAAATTTTCAAGCGTGCCACCGGAAAAAATATTGAGCAGACCGAAAAGTTGATTTCCAGAAAACAAATCTTTGAGCGCGGAGGCATCGATACCGGGAACGGGAATATGCGCGGCCACACGAAACAAAATAAGCATCAAGATGACAAATCCGATGCTGTTTCGCACTTCTTTTGTTTTCCAGATGCGCAGGATGGCGTTCATACAAAAGTTCCACCGGCTTTTTCAATTTTTGCTTTTGCCGAGGCCGATACAAGACATCCGGAAAACGACAGTTTGATCCCGATCTCTCCTTTTCCCAAAATTTTCACCCCGGCGCCGATCTTGTCAATCAAGCCTTTTTTCAAAAGAACGTTTGGATCGATTTTTGCACCATTTGCAAAAATCTTTGCCAGATCTCCCACATTCACAATGACCGGACGCGGTTTGCCAACGTTAAATCCGCGTCGTTTCGGTGTGGCAAGCATCAGAGGTCGCAAACCCTTTAATTTCAGACCGGAACGCCCGCCGGAACGCGCACGCTGGCCTTTCACCCCTCGACCGGAATACGTTCCTTTGGATCCGAGCCCGCGTCCGACACGTTTTTTATCGCGCTTTGAACCGCTTTTTGGTTTCAACGTATGGAGAGTCAGCGTCATACATTTTTGTTTTTATTCTCGTACGAACGAACATCTAACTGCTTGATCGCTTCAAAGGTCGCGCGGGCGATGTTGATTTTGTTGCTTGAATTGATCACGCGAGACACCACGTTTGGCACACCGGCGTATTCAAGCACCATCCGCACGGCTCCGCCGGATTTCAAACCCGTTCCTTGCGGAGCCGGTCGCAACATAATTTCAGCAGAACCGTATTTGACAAAAACGGGATGCGGAATCGTATTAAAAATCATGGGCACGGTGATAACGTTTTTCTTTGCCTGACGATAGGCCTTCTCAACCGCAATCTGCACATCAGCCCCTTTGGCAACACCGAGTCCCACACGACCTCGTTTGTCCCCAATCACAAGCGCACACCGAAACGTCAAGCGCTTTCCGCCGGCAGTCACGCGCGTCACGCGCGCCAGATCCAAAATCTTCTGTTCATACTCGCGAACTTCTTGCGTTTTCGAACGTCCGCGTCCACGTCCGCCTCCGCCGCCTCGGCGATTTGTGCGATCAGTTTTTTCGGATCGTTGATGGGATGGTTTCTTTGTTTGAATGTCTGTCATACAAGCATTTAAAACGTCAGGCCGCCTTCGCGCGCTCCATCCGCGAGCGCGGCAACGCGTCCATGATAGCGATAATTCCCGCGATCAAAAACCGCTTCCGTGATTCCCGCCTCCATCGCTTTTGCCGCCAGCGCCTTTCCGACTTCTTTTGCCATCTCCACCGGTTTCTTTTTTGAGAGAGACACGTCTTTATCGGATGCGGACGCAAGCGTGCAACGCGCCACATCATCAATCAACTGCGCGTACATATGTTTTGCACTGCGTTTCACCGTCAGCCGCGGCCGCTCTCGCGTACCGCAAATTCGCGCACGCGTTCGATGAGCGCGCCGGAAACTATTGATTCGTTTTTGTTTGATAATGCTTAACATATTTATTCACCGGATTTTTGAGCCTTCCCCGCTTTACGACGGACCACTTCCCCGACATATCGAATTCCTTTTCCTTTGTATGGTTCCGGTTTGCGCAATCGTCGAATCTGTGCGGCCATCTCCCCGACGAGTTTCTTATCGGCACCTTTGAGCGTAATCACGTTCCCGTCCACAATGACTTCCACATCCGCAGGTATCTGGACGGGAATATCATGTGAAAATCCAAGTGACAAAAGCAGATTCTTTCCTTGCATATTAACACGATACCCGACTCCATTCACTTCGAGCTGGCGTGAAAATCCTTCGGTGACACCATGAACCATGTTCTGGATGAGCGCCCGTGCCGTCCCCCACTGTGCCCGATCAAACGTGTCTTGTGTATCCAAAACACTCACCAGAACGACGCGCTTTCCGTCTTCTTCTCCAAAAGTAATCTGAACACGGCCATTCACCGTTTGAGTGAGCGTGCCTTTTGGTCCCTTCACATGAAGGGTGGCGTCGTCCATCGACACCTCCACTCCTGTGGGAATGACAATCGGTTTTTTCCCTATTCGTGACATATCGTTAGTAGACTTCACAAATAACTTCACCGCCCAATCTCCTCACGCGAGCTTCCTTGTTGGTCATGAGCCCATTGGGAGTTGAAATAATCGCAATGCCGATATCCGAAAAGACGCGTGGGAGTTCACCGGACTTGGCATACACACGACGTCCCGGTGTGCTCACCCGTTTAATCACTCGAATACTTGGCCGATCGCCAGGATACTTCAGTTCAATGCGAAGCTGTGAAAAAGTGCCCACAGAAAGCTTTTCCACGTTTAAAACGTATCCTTCCGATTGAAGAATTTGAGCGATACGAAACTTCACCTTCGAATAGGGAAGGAGGATCTCGTTCTTTTTTGCGGCTTGCGCATTACGGATGCGCGAGAGCAGATCTGAAATGGGGTCTGTCATCATATAATTTACCAACTCGACTTACGTATACCCGGAATTTCCCCAAGATTTGCCAATTCTCTAAAGCAAATACGGCAAATGCCAAACAGTCGCATAAAAGCGCGATGCCGCCCGCATCTCCAACAACGGCTGACGCGACGCGTTGAAAATTTGGGTTTCTTCTTTGACTTTGCGATTTGATTTTTCGTTGCCATATTAATTTTTCTTCAGAGGAAGGCCGAGCAGAGTCAAAAGCGTCTTCGCTTGCGCATCCGATTTTGCTGTTGTCACAATCGTCACTTGAAGACCGTGCAGAGTCTCAATTTCATCACTGTGAATTTCCGGAAAGGCCACATGTTCTTTAAATCCTATGGAATAATTTCCGCGTCCGTCAAATGCGTGTTGCGAAAGTCCGCGAAAATCTCGGACGCGCGGAAGCGAAACGCGAAATAATTTTTCCAAAAAATCCCACATTCGTTTTCCGCGCAATGTCACTTTCATTCCAACCACCATTCCGGCACGAATCTTGAATGTCGAAATAGATTTTCGCGCTTTTGTTTTTACCGGTCGTTGACCGGAAATACGAATGAAAGTCTTTTCCGCCGTTTCTAAAAATCTGGCATCTTTCAGTCCCGATCCCAAACCAACATTCAAAATGATACATCGAATGTTCGGAACAGCATGGATGTTTTTCAATCCGAATTCTTGCTTCAGTTTCGGAACCACTTCGTTTTTGTAAAACTCTTTCATGGCCATAGGATTATTCAATGTCCTCCGTCTTTCCTTTTAATCGAAGAACACGAATCTTCGTTGTGTGTCCGTCTTTTTCAATCCGTTTATATCCCACTCGACCGGAAGCCCCGGACTTGGGAGAAATCAAGGTCACATTGGAAATATGAACAGGGGATGGAAATTGGATTTTCTGTCCCGGCTGTCCTGTTCGACCCTTGAGATGTCGCGTCATTAAATTGGCTCCCTCAACAACCACACGCTCAAGTTTGGGAAAGACTTGAATGATCTTCCCTTCTTTTCCTTTATCTTTTCCGGAATGGATTCGAACGTTGTCTCCTGTTTTAATCTTCATAGGTTAAAGCACTTCAGGCGCAAGTGAAATAATCTTTGTAAATCCGGCCGCACGCAGTTCGCGAGCGATCGGACCAAAAATACGCGTCCCTTTCGGATCCTTTGTCTTTTTGTCAATGATGACCGCCGCGTTTTCATTAAACCTGATATAAGTGCCGTCTTTGCGTCGCACTTCCTTGCGTGTGCGCACAATAACGGCCGTGACCACATCGCTCTTTTTCACCCCCGCATGAGGCGCGGCCTCTTTGACGGTCGCCACAATGAGATCGCCAATACAGGCATACCGTTTCTTGTAGCCTCCGAGGACTCGGATCACCATCAATTTTTTTGCGCCCGAGTTGTCAGCAACCGCGAGCATGGAACGTTCTTGAACCATAGGGATTTTCAACAGTCT
>CAYJVQ010000012.1:0-14616 GCA_964373605.1 uncultured Gammaproteobacteria bacterium
TTGCCGAATTTTTTCAAATAGCGTTCAGCCCAGTTTGAGAGTTTAGGGAGAAAATCGTCGTAGGATGTCGGTACGATTTCTTTGCGCGTTTTTGGATCCGCGCTGTGAAGGGAAACGGCCAGACGAACATGCGGCCACTCCGGATCATTTAACATTTGTTCGAGGCGAGGAAGCACACCCACCGTGGAAACCGTCACATGCGTGCGGCCGATATCCGTGTGTTTTAAAAGAGCGTTCAACGTTTCTTTGACGTTTTCATAATTTGCAAGCGGCTCTCCCATTCCCATGAAAACGATGTTGCTCACACGTTGCGGAAGTTCCGGACGCAGACGCAAAAAATGAATCCAAAATCGGTATTGATCAATGATTTCATCCGCAAGCAGATTGCGCGTGAGCCCCATTTTTCCCGTGGCGCAAAATCCGCAACGCATCGCGCATCCGACTTGCGATGAAACGCAAACGGTCCAACCGCCGCGTCGATTGAGCATCAAAACCGTTTCGATTTGGTTTTGGCCCGCCACTTCCAGCAGAGCCTTGAACGTGTCTTTTTTTCGGCTTTCTTGGACGATGATTTTTTTTGTGCTCATCCACACCACATGATCATCCAGAGTTTTTCGCATCGCCGCAGGAAAAGGTGTGACATCATTCCAATTTTGAAACGCGGGATTGAACAGCGCCGAAACAAACTGATCGCATCGAAAAGATGGGGCGTCGGCAAAAAGGGAAGCGAATTGGTCCTGTCGAGAAACGATCATGATCGTCGATAGGATGATCGGCGACCTCTTGTGTCACGTCGCGGAGCAGAGCGTGTGGACGGATTTCGTTCTTCGGAGCGGCGTTCAACGGTTTCTCCGTTTGGCATTTTGATCAGAAGTCGCGTGCGAATCAATTTTTCGATTTGTCGGATATCTCCCTTTTGTTCAGGCACGGCAAACGAGATGGCTTTCCCCTTTCGTCCTGCGCGTCCGGTGCGGCCGATGCGATGGACATAATCTTCGGTGTGATCAGGTAAATCAAAATTCAAAACCAGTTCAATACCGGTGACATCGATTCCTCTTGCCGCAATATCCGTCGCGACCAGAACGCGGAATCTGCCGGATTTGAATCCATTGAGCGCTTCTTTGCGTTGGGCGAGTGAGCGGTTGGAATGAAGTTCAGCGGTCGTGTGACCCATATGCCTGATGGCTTGTGTCATTTTTTTTGCCCCATGTTTTGTTCTGCTAAACACGAGAATCGTTCCGCGATATTCATTCAGAATTTTTTGCAAGAGCGTCAGTTTGTCGTTTTTTTGAACAATGAATACTTCTTGATCCACGCTTTCCGGTGCGGTGCCTGAAGGCGCGACTTCGATGCGAAGCGGCGTTTTCATATACTTGCGGGCAATCGCACTGATCGCTTCTGGCATGGTTGCCGAAAAGAGCATTGTTTGTCGTTCGGTCGGCACTCCCGTGAGAATACGCTTGAGCTGTGGCTCAAATCCCATATCGAGCATACGATCCGCTTCATCCAAAACGAGCAGACCGACCATGTGGAGCGAGATATTTTTTTGATCCATGTGATCAATCAAACGTCCCGGTGTTGCAATGACGACATGCGGCTTTTTTCGAATATCTTGAATCTGGCGAGACATCGATCCTCCTCCAATCAAAATCGCGGTGCGCAGACCAAACGATCCACCGATTTTTTTGAAGGTTTCATCCACCTGCAAAGCCAGTTCACGCGTTGGTAAAATAACCAAGCCGATTTTTTTTGTTGCCGCGACTCGTTGCATCAGGGGAATCGCAAAAGCCAGTGTTTTGCCGGTTCCGGTTTGCGCGATCCCAATCAGATCATCGCCCGCAATGCCTTGGGGAATGGTTTTTTCTTGAATCGGCGTGGGATGGAAAAATTTAAGGGCATCCAGACGATCCAATAAATTCGGAGCGATGCCTAAACTGGAAAAAGTGACATGAGGGTTTTCTTCGCGCATATTTTTTTGTTCAAGACGGTTTCTTACGACCGGATTTGAATAAGAGTGTAACCGGAAACGGTTTCGCCGATTTTGTGTCCCATCAATCTTGATCCGAGCGGCGAAAGATAGGAAATGCGTCCGCGTGCCGGATCCGTTTCATGCGGCCCGACGATTTGAAACGTGTTGAGCGAATCTGTTTTTTTCAGGACAACGGTTGATCCAAGTTGCACGACTTCCTGTGAAGTATCCGTTTGGATCAAAACGACGCGCTTCATTTTTTCTTTGATATTTATCACTTGTCCGTGCAAGCGTCGCATTCGAGCCTTGGCTTCTTGGTATTCTGCATTTTCAGAAAAATCTCCAAATTCAGCCGTGATGCGCACGTCCTCAATGGATTGCGGAAGTTCTTGTTCCTCAATTGTTTTGAGTCTTTGTTTCAGTTTTTGCAATCCTTCTTTTGTCAGATAGAATGGCCCGTCCTCTGCACCGGTCTTCAGGCGTTCTGATCGTCGTATAGGCAAACGCATAGTAGAGATATCCTAGCACTCATGAAAGAAAAAACCGAGCGAGGCTCGGTCAGGAGCGTACGACGAGAAGAGAAATCATCTCGTCTGATGTGAATGTCAGGGATCTTGGCTTATTGGGTTTGCTTCCCTCCAGCCGGATCAAATCGCCATCCACGACCAGACGAGGATCGGTTGTGGTGACTCTTGCCATGTGGATGGGCTCATTGAAGATGCGTCGTCGAATCCATGGCGGAGTCCAACCAAACCAAATGAACGGAGCAGCGAACGCCAATCGTCTCAAGTTTCCCCAATAGGCGATGGCAGAGAACTGGTAAGGGTTTGGCGTGCCGCGAAAGGGACGGCAAGTGGTGACAAGTTCAGAAACAGCGCCGAAGGTGAAGCCGGCGTATCCTTGAGGCTTCACGATTTTTGAGTCAAAGACAAGTTCCCCCTCAAGGAGACGGATCCGATTCTGTAGACGTCGGCATTTTTCCGATAGCACAGAGAGGATGGCTCCACTGATCACACCGACGACTTTTGTTAAACCGCCCTTTCCAACGCTTTCGTACCATTCGGAAACGTCACAGACAACGCCGTTGGCAAAAACGGCTGCATAACGCGACGTTTTTGAAAGGGAATCGATCATGTGCACAGGGCGCCATCCGCGGGGAATGAGCGCAATGCGTCCGGAAAAGATTTCCTTGAGATTGTGAATGGGATTTCGGTTTCGGAAACCGTGGAACCGTGTCATGTAGCAGAACTGGCCGCCTCCAACCAAGATCATACTGGGCCGCGCGTCCGGCGGTTGCCGGATGATCCAGTTGAGAATCAGATTGAATGTCCCGTCCCCGCCGACGACATAGATCGCCTCGATCGCGTTATTGTTTGCGGCATGGGTGAGTTCGGACAAAATCTGATCGCGGCCATAGGGATCGATGATGTGCGCATGAGCTGAAAATGCTTCGCGAATGCGTTTGCGGATACGTCCGTCCTCTTTCAGTCGTTTTGCAACCGGATTCACAACGATCACGTTCACGGCCATTCCCCTTTGTCCTTTGAGAAAAGAGCAGAGATCATATTAATCTTGTTTCTTGTTTTCGTCAAGAAGCGGTCTCTCATGATATACTCATCGTCATGAAATTCTATGTCTTTTTATATCATCAACATTTTTCTCGGATTTATCGGTTTTCTCCTTGCGCTTTATCTTGCGCATAAGAAACGTCGCAGAACAGAGCATTTTATTTGTCCGCTTCGCGGAAACTGTCATGCGGTCATTTACAGCCATTTTTCCAAATTTTTCAACATCCCGATTGAATACCTCGGTCTGCTCTATTACGCCGTCACCGCTCTTTCCTATGGTCTGCTCGCGACCCTGCCCGGTTTGGATAAATCCTTTACGACTTTTCTTTTTTTTATTTCCACGTTTGCCCTCGTTTTTTCTTTTTACCTGACGTTCATTCAGTTTTTTACCCTGCGTAAACTCTGTACTTGGTGTTTACTCTCCGCCATACTCTGCGCGTTGATTTTCGGATTTTTACTCGCGAGTTCTTCGGAAATGTTGATTCCCATTCTTTCCGCCTGGAAACCATGGATTCTTCTTCTTCATGTCGTTGCCATGGCCGTTGGACTCGGTGCCGCAACGCTTGCGGATCTTTTCTTCTTTAAGTTTTTAAGAGATTTTCGTATTTCCGAAATGGAGTCAGCCGTTCTTCAGACGTTCTCACAGGTGATTTGGCTTGCGCTTGGACTTATTGTGATGACAGGTCTTGGATTATTTTTGCCTGACTCGGCCTCTCTTTTAGTCTCCGATAAGTTTCTCATGAAAATGTTTGTGGTTTTTGTGATCATCATCAATGGCGCCTTTCTCAATTTGTTTATTGCGCCTCGATTTTTACAGCTTCAGTTTGGCAAACATCATCATCAGCCGGGCGAGTTGGTGAGAACACGCCAATTGGCATTTCTGTTTGGACCGATTTCCGTTGTTTCCTGGTACGTTGCGTTTGTGCTTGGGATGCTTGAAAAAGCTCCCGCATCGCTTCAAGTTATGTCAAAGTGGTATCTTGCGCTCATGATCGTGGCCGTTTTATTCGGTCAAATTATCGAGAGACATATTGATAAAAAGGCGAGTTTAGTTTAGGGGTGTGTTATACTTTGGCGGTTATGAAAAAGTATCTTTTTTTTCTGATTTTGTTCAGTTTGGTTGTGGCGGGATTTGGATGTCCTCGTCGCGGCTCACAGGACGGTTCAAAGGAGATTGACCGCAAAGAAATTCTCTCCAATGCGCGAGATAATGGGTTGATTATGGATGACTCCGAAATTGCGGCCATGGCCGATCCGGCTCATTTGCAATCTGTTCTTGGGGAAAATCCCGACGATGTTTCCGGTTATTTGGTTCAAGAAACGCAAGGGTGGAAAGGTGCGGCGCTTGCAGATGTCACAGGGGGAGGTTCGTTCGGTCTTGCTTTTGCGACCTTTGACAATGAGACTTTCACGTTCATCGCCAAAATGGGCAACTTGCCTGAACTTTCAGAGGGAAATGATTATACAGGTTGGTTAGTGCGACGCGGCAAAGAGATGCGCGTGGTGAACATCGGAAAAGTGAAAAAAGTCGGGGAGCAATCGGTGAGTGTTTTTCTTTCCAAGATAGATCTTTCAGATTTTGATTTTTTTGTGCTGACACGCGAGCTTGATGATCAGAATCCGGCGCCCGGAGATCATATTTTGGAGGGAACACTAAAATAATGAATCTCTGCAAAAGTGCGTCTTTTCGTCAACGGACGCCCGTCGACCCCGCTCACTCTACGTTTGAGTCGGGTTCGCGGGGATTGACAACGTTAGAGACATCACTTTTTCAGAGATTCCTGAAATAAGATGAAATTTTTTGTTGTCATTTTGTTTTTAGCCTATCCGTTCAAACTTTTTTCCGCTGACGCGAAAAGTTTTTTGCGTCCGGAATTGATCGCGGATGACCCGATTCTTTCCGCTCTTTTTGAAGAATCTGTGGATGTGGCGATTGAATCCATCCAAACCGCCAATGACGGTTCGCATTTTTTAAGCGCAGGCCCGCGATATGGCAATCCACCGCGAACGTATTACCGCGACAGCTATTGGACCGCGGGTTTGGTGTTGATGATCAACCCGCTTGTCGTGCGCGAACAAATTCTTCAACTGGCGAGCGGAGTCGAACCCAATGGTTCGGTTCCAAGCGCGATCACCGTGGATTCAAATGAATTGAAGATTCCGCTTTGGAACGATCATCATGATTCCGGTTCGTTTTTTATCATGATGGTTTACGATTATCTTCGATGGACGGGTGATGAGACCATTTTGAATGAATATGTCGGCAATCGCACGGTGTTTGTGACGATGGAGGATATTCTCACCCATCTGTTTTCTCTTGACACGAATCTGAATTATCTTCCGGAGAAACCTTCCGATTCCCTCCAAGATTGGTTGGATACCATTCCTCGCGGCGGCGAAGTTTTGTACAATCAAGTTTTGTATTATCGCGCCCTGCGCAATATGGTTGAGATCGCGACGGTACGCGGCTATCCAACGCATGCAACGGTTTTTCATCGCCACTCGCTTCTCGTGCGTCATCAAATAAATAAAATGTTTTGGAATAAAGAGAAGGGATATTTTTTTGAACGTTGCGAAGCGGACGTTTGTATCGATCGACTCACCAATGAGTCGTCGCTTGCCGTGCTCTATGAGGTGATCAGTCCATCAAACAGAAATCGATTTTTTGACTCGTTAAAAAAATTAGAAACTTCTTGGGGAGTTATGAACGCCGTTCCCGCCTACGGGGGTTTTGCGCTTTCGAAATATCACAATGCAACCGATTGGCCGGTGCTGGACGGCATGAATGCGGGAGCGCGATTGAAATACAACAATGCCGATTGGTATTATCCGCTCACGCGATGGTGGACGTATTTTAACGAGGTTCGCGGCGAAGGTGAAAAACTGCCTGAATTTATCTCTCCCAATGATCTCACCGGCGGCCGTTCCCAAGCGTGGTCCGTGAATCCGAGCGTCTCGTTGATTCGTTATGGGCTTGGTTTGGATCCGGCGATGGATGGAAGTTATACGATCAAGCCTTCGCCTCAAGGAAATATCACTTTGAAAAATGTCCAAGTTCGCGGTCAGCGTTTGACGGTACAGGCAAAACAAAAAAAGACCTTCGCAGATTAGGCGGAGGCTTTTTTCAGACGGATCGCTTTTTGTTTACGAATGCGCGCGATTTGTTCTTTGCGCTCCAATTTCCACTGCGTCCGCATTTGTTTTCTTTTTCCGGGCATAGGATGAGGTGTGAGTAAATGTTAGAGGAAAGCATACACCTATGCTATAATATTTTCAATATGACGGATATTCTTCTGTCGCAAGGTTCACTTGTCGGTTCTGCATTTGCGGATGCGGGAATGGTCCTGTTCGGACTTTTGTTGATGGTGTACGGCGCGATTCTCGTTCTGACGATTTTGATCAAACTCAAGCCAATGTTGGCTCTTGCGCTTGCCGGTTTGTTGAAAATTCAGATGTTGATCTTACTTGGAATTGTGGCATTGGATTTTTCCGGTGTTGAAAAAGTTTCCACTTTTGTCCCGTTTGCCGAACTTTCTTCTGCGCTCTCCACGCATCGATGGCTCCTCATCCAACTTCCGTTTATTTTGCTTCTTTGCGCGACAATTACTTTACTTGTTTATCAAGACAGAATTGTCGAACGTCACGCTCGGTCGTATTATATTTTGACGATTCTTTCCATCTATCTTTCCTTCGCAACGATTTTGTTGATCGGCTTTGAATCCATGATTTAAGCGTTTTACCATCACCAACTATGTTTCATCTTTTCAAAAAACGCCTTCACGAGTCCATCGCCCTTTCCGGATTTTTATCCGGTGCCTGCACGCTCCAGATCGCCTGGATCGCCAACTGGCTTGTCTATCGCAGTGAATGGGTTCGCACTCGATTCACCTTGAGTGAATCTGTCGGGCCGCTGTCCGGTTTGTATCTCAAGAGTGTTATTGTTTTCGTTTTGCTTTTTGGCATTTGTGTATTTGCGTTTCGCGGAAAAGACGTTTCGCATTGGCGCGACCGCGTTTTTTGGTTTTTCTTGATTTCGATCATGATGTTTGTTGTGCTCACCTTGCCGGTGGTATATGAGTTTTCGCTAACAGTCTCTTATTAAAGACCTCTAAAAAGCGCGTCTTTTCCGAGGTTCTTGTTTTTTTTCTTCAAATTCGATAGGTTTATGTTTGAATATGAAGATTGCTATTCGAAAAGGAAAATTACAGCAGGAGGAGTGTGACGTGTTGATCGTGAACGTTTTTGAAGGGGAGGTTCCCTTACAAGGGGCGATCGGTTCCGTAGATCAAGCTTTAAACGGACGGCTTGCCAAGCTCATGAAAGAGGAATCGTTCAAAGGCCAAGGAGGAAAAACGTTTTTGATGCGCACGGATGGACTCATTCCCGCCAAGCGCGTGCTTGTCGTTGGCCTCGGGAAAAAAGAGGAATTCAC
The DNA here is from genome assembly GCA_964373605.1 of uncultured Gammaproteobacteria bacterium. Lineage (GTDB taxonomy): Bacteria > Patescibacteriota > Patescibacteriia > UBA9934 > GWF2-40-263 > VGKU01. Next base: position 7,970 of record CAYJVQ010000012.1, read on the forward strand.
TTTGGAAACGGTTCGTGAAGCGAGCGCGATTTCGTTTGAGACGATTCGGGCCATGAAACTCAAAAAAGTTGTTTCGATTTTGCATGGAGCCGGTGGCGGGGGCCAAAATCCAAAAGACGCGGCGCAGGCCATGGTCGAAGCGCTTCGTTTGGTTGCGTACTCGTTTGCGCGATACAAAAAACAAAATGGGAATGGCATCATCTCTTTTGAGATCGTCTCACACGATCGTCATGCCGTTGTTGCGGCGCGAAAGGGGATAGAACTCGGGGAGCTTTTTGCGCAGGGTACGGTGCTTGCGCGTGATCTCGTCAACACGCCGGCCATGCATCTGCGGCCAATCGATTTGGTGGAAGCCGCGCGTGAGATTACCAAAAAAAATTCATCCGTTCGCCTTCGCATCTTCGATCGCGCGCGTCTCGAACAGATGGGGGCAGGGGGAATTTTAGGGGTGGCGCAAGGTTCAGATCATCCGCCGTATATGGTTCACCTGGTGTATAAACCATCCGGAAGAGCAAAAAAAAAGATTGCGCTCATCGGCAAAGCCGTCACTTTTGATTCAGGCGGACTTTCTCTCAAACCGGCGGATTACATGATGACCATGAAAACGGATATGGCCGGAGCGGCCTCTGTTCTCGGGGTGTTTTCCGTTTTGAAACAGCTTGCTCCAAAAGTTGAGATTCACGGCATTTTTGCCGCTGTGGAAAACATGCCTTCCGGAAAAGCCATTCGTCCCGGGGATGTCGTGTACGCCCTGAATAAAAAAACAGTGGAAGTGCTCAACACGGATGCGGAAGGACGTCTCACCTTGATGGATGCGTTGGTCTATGCGCAAAAACAGAAACCGGATTTTATCATTGATCTGGCAACGCTGACCGGAGCTTGCATGGTGGCTTTGGGTGAAGAAATCACGGGCATCATGTCTAATAATCCTAAGTTGGCACAAGACATTTTGAAAGCGTCTTTTCTTGTTGGTGAGAAAATGTGGGAGCTTCCTTTGGAGAAGAGTTATAAAAAATTATTAAAGTCGCAAGTGGCCGATTTACAAAATATCGGTGGCAAATACGGCGGCGCTCTTACGGCAGGTCTTTTCCTTCAAGAATTTGTAGATCCAAAAATGCCTTGGGCGCATTTGGACATTGCCGGTCCGTCCTATGCGGAGCGCGATCTGAGCGCCTATGTGCGAAAAGGGGCAACAGGCCACGGAGTGCGGACGCTTTTGCAACTCTTGCTTCAAATATGAGACGTGCGGACACACAACATCAAAAACTCGTTCTTGTTTGCGTGAATGAGCGAACGGATGGACAAGAATGTTGCGCACAAAAAGGATCGAGAGAATTGTATGTAAAATTAAAAACGGCGGTGAAGGCCGCCCATCTCAGCGTTCGCGTTTCTCGAACATACTGTTTAGATAATTGTCAATCCGGCATCACCATTGCCTTGATGCCACAAAATGTGTATTTAGGCGAAGTGACAGAAGCGGATATTCCGCAGATCCTCCGATTTCTATCAGAGCGCGAGTTTTGAGAGCGGTCTCTTTTAAGCTTTTCCTAATGTTTGTTCTCCCTCCACCCATTCCACCGGGCAAAGCTCGCCGGTTTGAAGCGCTTTGAGTACACGCAAGGTTTCGCTGACGGATCGTCCCACCCCAAGATCGTGATAAAGGGCGTAACGCAAAATACCTTCCGGATCAATGATGAATGTCCCGCGCAGAGCGATTCCTTTCTCTTCGATGAGTGTTCCATAGTCGCGTGAGAGGGTTTTTGTGATGTCGGAGAACAGCGGATATTTCAGTTCGCCCAAATCTTTCAGCCACGCTTTGTGCGAATGAACAGAATCGGTTGAACCTCCCAACACACACGCCTGAAGCGCGACAAATTCATCCAGACGTTTTGAATATTCGGTAATTTCGGTCGGACAAATGAACGTAAAATCGAGAGGATAGAAAAAGAGAACGAGCCATTTGCCTTTGTAGTCGCTTAAATCAATCTGCCTAAATTCACCGTTTGGTCGGACGGATTCAACGCGAAAATAAGGAGCCGGTTTACCTACTTGGGCTTGTGTCATATTTTTTTTGTTTTTTCGAACAAATGATTGGCGGCCTCCCAGTTAAAATTTTTCCAGAAATCTGCAATGTAAGCTGCACGATCCGAACCGTAATCAATGAAATACGCGTGCTCATAGACGTCAAGCACGATGATCGGCAAACATCCCCAAACTCCTCCTTGGTTATGGGAATCACAACCATAAATTTTGAGATGTTCCAATTGGACATCCCAAGCCAGAACGACCCATCCGCGCATTGCCATGGCGCTTGCGGAGAAATATTTTATGAATTGCTCCATGGATGTAAATTTTTCTTTCAACGTTTGGGTGAGCGCATTGTCGGGAATTTGCGCGCCTTGTCCGCCTAAAACATGAAAATAATATTCATGCAAATACACGCCGTTGTTCGCAAACGTTTCCGCATTTCTGAGCGCTCTTAATTCAGAATAAGTCTGATTGCCGGTTGCTTCTTTTTCTCCTTTGGCAAACTTCGCGAGCTCGCGCGCAATTTCTTGCATTTTTGCGACATAGCCAAGATAAAGCTTATCATGGTGGATGCTGATGGTTTTTTCGGAAATTCCGATCAGGGCTTTATCAAACGGCAAGGGTTTTGATTGATACTCGGCGGCGGATGGCATAGGAGATGGGCTCGAGGATAAGAATGAGTTATCATGTTACCTGATATGTCGAGGAAACAGCAAATTTTTATCCTGTTTGTTTTCCTATTGACGATTGCCGGAATCTGGTATCGGCAATATCGTTTTTTTCGATCACCCCTCTCACCGGCTTCTGCGCGATTCTTTGAGGAACCATTTGTTTCCGCCGGACCCAAACAAGACGGGATTCCCGCTCTTGTCGATCCGCTTTTTGAATCGATCGCTTTTGCCGATCAGTATTTGGATGATCGCGGACTCGGTTTGGTCGTGGAAGTGAACGGCCGCACGCGATTTTATCCCTACCAAATTCTTGTCTGGCACGAAGTCGTGAACGAGACGTTTGGCAAAAGGCCGCTCCTGATTACCTACAGTCCGCTCACGGCAAGCGGTATGGTTTTTGAGCGGGAGAGGAATGGAGAAGGGCAAACTTTTGGTGTTTCTGGAAAACTTTCTAACAACAATTTACTCCTGTACGATCAAAAAACATCGTCGCTCTCTTCTCAACTGATGAGTCAAGGAAAACTAACCCTCTTTCCATCGATGAGCATTTCCTGGAGTTCTTATAAATTGAATTTTCCGTTCGGAGAAGTTCTTTCCAGAGAAACCGGATTTGAACGCGATTACACGCGCAACCCTTACGGCGACTATGAGACGTCGTATGCGATTTATTTTCCGCTTTCCCATGACGATGATCGATTGCCTTCGAAAGACCTTGTCTTTGGGGTGAACGTCGCGGAAGCACAAAAGAGTTATTCTGTTGAGGATCTCAAACAGATGGGTGTGGTCAATGATCGCATCGGATCCACCTCACTCGTTGTCCTTTGGGATGAACGATTACAAACAGCTCGAGCCTACCGGACAAACCAAGGTGAACGCGAATTCACTTTTCGGCGCGATCAAAACAATCTGATTGACGAACAAAGCGGATCCGTGTGGAATGCCGGTGGGGAAGCGATCAGCGGACCGCAACGAGGCGAGCGTTTGGATCCGATTCCGTTGATTGGATCCTATTGGTTTGCCTGGTCAGCCGCGTTTCCATCAACGGAACTTTTTGTCAGATGACATTGTAGACTCTTTGCACAATTACCTTTCGGCTGGATTTGGCGTCTTACGGCCTGCGACTGATTCAAAATTCGTCGGTATGCATGGAGTATCTCTCCTTATTTTTCATCGCTCTTTGCTCGCACGTCATCCAAACCAGCTCGAAATGAATTGTGCAAAAGGTCTTATTTATGCCCACGTTATTCATTGTCGCCACTCCCATTGGCAATCTTCAGGACATCAGCGAGCGGGCAAAGGCTACGCTCCGTTTGGTTCATGCGGTGTTGTGTGAAGATACGCGCGTCACAAAAAAATTACTGGATGCCTATCAAATTCACGCTCGAGTTTTATCTTATCACCAACATTCAGGATCGTTCAAAGTGAAACAGATTATTGAACTTCTGGAAAAAGGGAATGATTTAGCGCTCGTGACAGATGCGGGCACCCCGACGATTAGCGATCCCGGCGGGCAATTAGTCACAGCGCTTATTGTGCATTTTGGACAAGCATTGAAGGTGGTTCCGATTCCGGGGCCGAGCGCACTCATCGCCGCTTTGTCCGTTGCGGGTGTGTCAGCCGATCGTTTTATTTTTTTCGGGTTCCCCCCGCACAAAAAAGGGCGTCAGGCGTTTTTTGATCGGCTTGGCGATGCGAGAATGACCGCCGTTTTTTACGAGAGCACGCATCGCATTTTCAAAACGCTTGAGGAAATTAACGCGAGATATCCGAATCATCCGCTTGTCGTTTGCCGAGAACTGACGAAACTTCACGAAACGATCTATCGCGGTACGGCTCAAGAGGTGACAGAACGGTTGAAATCGACTAGTATAAAAGGTGAATTTGTGATCGTGTTGTGAAAAGATTTTATATCTCCACCGCTATTCCCTACGTAAACGCAAGTCCGCATATCGGTCATGCTCTTGAATTTGTTCAAACGGACGCTCTCGCACGTTATCATCGCGTTCGATTGGGTGTCGAGAACGTTTTTGCGCTTACCGGTTCAGATGAGAACAGTTTAAAAAATGTCCGCGCGGCAGAAGAAGTTGGCGAAGATGTAGAAACGTTTGTGAGACGATATGCAGACGAATTTCGCGGGCTCACCGAACTTCTGAATTGTTCATTTAACGATTTTATCCGCACGCGCGAAGATCGACATATTCGCGGAGCGCAGAAGTTATGGGCGGCATGCAAACGCGAAGATATCTACAAAAAAATGTATCATGGTCTTTACTGTGTCGGTTGTGAATCGTTTTATACGGAAAAGGAAGTGCCGGATGAGTTTTGTCCGGAGCACAAAAAACCATTGGAAGTTGTAGAAGAAGAGAACCACTTTTTTAAGCTCTCGAACTATCAGGATCAGCTCGAACAATTGATTGAAAGCGATGCGTTGCGCATCGTTCCGTTCACGCGCAAAAACGAGGTGTTGAGTTTTATCCGCCAAGGACTGGAGGATTTTTCCATTTCGCGTTCACAGGAACGAGCCAAACATTGGGGCGTCTCTGTTCCAGAAGATGAATCGCAAGTGATGTACGTCTGGTTTGATGCGCTTTCAAACTACATCAACGCACTTGGATACGCGGATGATTCAGATCTCTATAAGCGTTTTTGGGTAGATAACGATCTGCGTGCACACGTGATCGGGAAGGGGGTCCTGCGTTTCCACGCGGTTTATTGGCCGGCCATGTTGCTTTCTGCGGGTGTTTCGCTTCCGCACGAATTGTTTGTTCATGGGTACATGACGATTGAAGGAGAAAAAATGTCCAAGTCGCTTGGAAATGTCATTCATCCGAAAATACTTGTTGACGAGTATGGAACGGATGCGGTTCGGTATTATTTGCTCAGAGAGATTCCTTCGTACGGGGACGGAGATTATTCAAAACAACGAATGGAAGATCGATACGCGGAACTTGCCAATCAACTTGGAAATTTGATTGGGCGCGTGGCAACCATGGCGGACAAATACTTCAACGGTCAGCTTGATGATTCGCACACGGATTGGTCCGCAAAAGAAAAAACGCTCGACGAACACATGCGCCACTACGATGTCCGAGCGTACATCGAAGAAATTTTCACGGTGGTTGCACAAGCCAATGAAGTGATTGACAAAAAAGCGCCGTTTAAGCTCGTGACAGAAAATCCCGCGGCGGCTCAAGCTCTTCTTTCAGAACTGGCAGACATGATTCGATGGATCGGAAACGCGCTTTCTCCCATCCTTCCGCAAACTTCCGCGGAAATTCTTCGACGATATGGTAAAGTGATATTGACGGGCGATCCCTTATTTCCACGCCGAGATTTATGATGTTCGGGTTTATAGACATTGTGCTCATCGTGATTATTCTCGCTTTCGTTTTTTTTGGTTTGTTTTTTGGATTGGTGCACACGATCGGCAGTTTAATCACCACCGTGCTTGGCCTCATTCTCGCCATGAATTTTGTAAACCCCGCTTTTGAAACGTTCGGATTTATTTTGGGGGGCGGGGAAACCGCGCGAGTCATCACCTTTATTTTTGTGTTCTTTTTGGTTTCCCGCATTTTGTCGATCGCCATGAAGTTTTTCGGCGGTTTATTCGCTTGGTTCACCTACATTCCTTTTGCCATGACGTTTAATCGGTTTTTGGGAGCGATATTCGGATTTTTGGAAGGTCTCATTGTCGTTGGCGTGGTCATTTTTTATGCGATGCAAATATTGCCGGACGACACGTTGTTATCCGCGCTCAAAAGTTCTTTGCTTGCGAAATATCTGGTCGCGATCATGTCTGCGCTTCAAGTGTTTTTTCCCGAGAGTTTGAAGTGAAAAAAAGGAAATGGGGTCAGGTCTTGCTAATGACTTTTTTAAATAAAAAAGTCATTAGCAAGACCTGACCCCACGCTCTACAATAATGAGTAGATTGATATAAATTTGGGTAGA
>CAYJVQ010000013.1:0-3606 GCA_964373605.1 uncultured Gammaproteobacteria bacterium
GAGAACCTGAAGGTTCTTTCGATTTGAATGGGGAAAAACGTGCCATAAGATATGATTCTTCTTTCACACATTTTAACACAAACACCGCCATCCGTAACCGGGTTACGGATTCATCCGTTACCGGGTTACGGATGGCGGAAATCCCCCTCATTTAGCTGCAACCACTCGTGGCGCCGCAATTCAAACACTTATAACACGCGGCGTTGCGCACCATCATCGATCCACAAGTATCGCAAACCGGCGCATCAGACTGGTTATCGAACGTTTGGGTGAAAGTTTTGGCTGACGCATCAAACAATTTTGGCTGTAAAACGGACACAATCGGTGCGAATCCTTCTTCCGCAGACTTTTCCTGTGCTTCCTCAACCACATTGATCCCCAGAGAAAGTTGTGATTCACGCGGAAGAAATTTGAGCGCGAGCCATCGGAAAATGTAATCCGTAATCGATTTGGCAATGCGAATTTGAGGATTGTTTGTATACCCGGATGGCTCAAAACGCATGTGGACAAACTTGTTCACCAAAACCTCAAGGGGTACGCCGTACTGAAGCCCAATCGAGATGGCCGTCGCGAAACTGTCTATCAGTCCGCTAATCACGGATCCTTCTTTGGACATGGTCACAAAGAGCTCGCCGGGAGTTCCATCATCATACAACCCGACCGTGATGTATCCCTCATGATTGCCCACTTGAAATTTATGCGTAATGGAACGCCGTTCATCGGGCAGACGGCGGCGCCGAAGCTTTTGATCCGCTCGTGCATCCAGAACCGGTTTTTCGTTTTGCTTTTTCGCATCGCTCTCTTTTGAAGTCGTCAGCGCTTGCTGACGCTTTGATCCATCACGATAAATCGCAATCGATTTCAAACCCATCTTCCATCCTTGCATATAGACATCCGCGATATCCTGCGGCGTGGCCTCGTGTGGCATATTGACCGTCTTTGAAATCGCGCCGGAAATGAAGGGCTGTACCGCAGCCATCATGCGCACATGCCCCATATACTCAATTGTCCGTGTGCCGTTTGCCGCCTTAAACGCACAATCGAACACTGGCAAATGCTCGGTTTTGAGATGAGGAGCGCCTTCAACGGTATCTTTTTCTTCAAGGTAATTTAGAATGTCTTTACACTCCAAAGGCGTATATCCAAGTCTCTCAAGCGCATCCGGCACGGTCTGATTGACAATCTTTATCATGCCACCGCCCACAAGCCATTTGTATTTGACAAGCGCGATATCCGGCTCCACACCGGTGGTGTCGCAATCCATCAAAAAGGAAATCGTGCCTGTGGGAGCAATCACACTGATCTGCGCATTGCGAAGTCCATGCTTGCTCCCCTGCTCCACGACATTGTCCCAAGCTTTACGAGCCTCCGTAAGCAAAAGAGCAGGCACTCCCTCCGGAGAAATTTCGTAGGAAGCATCTCGATGTTTACGCATCACTCTCATTGTGGGTTCCTCGTTTTGCTTAAAACCGGCAAACGGTCCGATTTTTTGAGCAATTTTTGCGGATTGATAATAGCAGTGACCGCTTTGAAGCGAAGTGATGGCGGCGGCGAGATTTCGTCCTTCCTCCGAATCATATGAAAGACCACGACTCATCAAGAACGCCCCGAGATTCGCGTATCCAATGCCGAGCGGGCGATAATCCAAACTATTTTGTTCAATCGCCGGAGTGGGATAAACGGAATTTCCAACGATAATTTCCATGGCGGTAATCACCACTTCATTTGCATTCTGAAATGCCTCAACATCAAACTCCATTTGACCATGGAAAGATTTTCGAAATTTCATGAGGTTGAGCGATGCAAGATTGCATGCGCTGTCGTTCAAAAACATATACTCGCTGCACGGATTCGACGCATAGATTCGATCTGTATTGAGGCTCGTATGCCAATCGTTGATCGTTGTGTCGTATTGAATGCCCGGATCGCCGCACTGCCAAGCGGCTTGTGCCATCATATTCATAAGCTCGCGCGCTTTCCACGTTTTCATCGGCTCGCCCGTGGTGACTCCATAGGTCGTCCAGTCCGCATCTTCCTCAACCGCCTTCATAAACTCATCTGTCACGCGCACGGAATTATTCGCATTTTGAAAATAAATGGAAGCATACGCCGGCCCATCGATCGATCCGTCATATCCGGCATCCATAAGCGCCCACGCTTTCTTTTCCTCCTCCACCTTGCACATAATAAAATCATCAATATCCGGATGCGTCACATCCAAAATCACCATTTTTGCGGCGCGGCGCGTCTTGCCGCCGCTTTTGATAACGCCCGCAAAGGCATCCAAACCTTTCATAAACGAAATCGGGCCGGAAGCTTTTCCATTACTGCCGGCCAGATATTCATATTTGGAACGCAATTTCGACAAATTCGAACCGGTTCCGGATCCACCCTTAAATAACATTCCTTCGGTGACGCATAAATTCAAAATCGAGCGCATGTCATCATCAATGGAATTGATAAAACACGCACTGCACTGTTGCGGACGCGGCGTCCCCACGTTAAACCAAACCGGAGAGTTAAAGGCGGCCATCTGATTCACCAAAATGTAATGGAGTTCATCCTCAAAACGTTGAGCATCTTGCGAGGAGGCGAAATACCCGTCTTTTCGGCCCCAATTGGCAATGGTTGTTGCGACACGGCCAACGAGTTGCTTCACAGACGATTCGCGATCCGCTTTTTCAATCGTGCCATAAAAATATTTTGAAACAACGATGTTGGTTGCCGTTTGAGACCAAAATTTCGGGACTTCAACGTTTTTCTGCTCAAACACCACGTTGCCCTTGGAATCGCTAATCACGGCATCGCGCCGTTCCCATTCAATTTGTTCATAAGGATGAACACCGTCTGTTGTAAAGTAACGAGCAACCGTAATTCCATGCCCGTATTGCTCTGTTTGTTTTTGCTGTTTTGCCAGCGTGCGATAATTCAAATACTTCTTCACCACATGCAGAAGATTGTTGTCGATCAGGGTGAGTTCAACCACTTCGCGGACGTCTGCATAGGATGGAATGCTGTGTCCGTCAAACTGATGGGTCAGACGAGACATCACTTGAGAAGAAATCTTTTGAGAAAAAGCCGTGTGTTTTATTCCGGATGCAAAAAGAGCTTGTTGAATGGAACGTTCCAACTTAGACAGATCGAACTCTTGTTCGGATCCATCACGTTTACGCAAGGTTTTGACAGACGTCATAAATTGCCAAACGGTGTCGGAAATGTGATCCGTGTCTTTGGCAGAACCTTGAAGGGGAGCAGCGGGTTGAAACATAGAAAAAAGTTATGGGGATTAGTCATAGGCGGGGTCCCCAGGCCCCGCCTATGATACTTTGCATGCGGAGTCTTTTTCAGAGATCCCTGATGAACGAAAGAGAGAACGAAAAAGATCATCCCACAGGATCATCTTTACTCACTCCTAGAAGGACTCTGCGACGAGACCGCTCTCCTACTACATATTGAGTCCTTTCTTATTTTAGACCACTACATATAGAACGTCAAAGCTTTTGTTATCCACAGCCAGCGCGTTTATCTCAAAACCCCATCGTGAGATTAATCTTCGGAAAAATCACCGGTTTTTGAGCAAAATCAATAGGGATCGCCTTACGGCTC
>CAYJVQ010000013.1:3616-14527 GCA_964373605.1 uncultured Gammaproteobacteria bacterium
TCCCTTGACGATCTGTAAAAGCAAGCGCCTGATATTTCAGGCCGTATTCATAAACCGCTTTGGTGACTTTTACGTCCTGCAAACAATAATCTTTGATTTTCTGAATTTCACCCTGCTTCCACCATTCCACGGCCTGAAGACCATGGCCGGACTTGCGCACTCCCACGGTCGCGGCCGCCACATCATCAAGTTTGAGTCGAAAGCCAAGCACTTTGTGAATCTCTTCCAAAATATCGAGATTGGGAAAATCAAGAAAATTTCCGGAGTAGTAATTGTTCATGACCGGAAAATCAAACCCCTTGGTATTGAAACCAATGAGACGATCCGCCTGTTCGAGACGCTTCCAAAGCACAGGAAAATTCTGTTCTTCAAACGATTCATACGAATCCGTCTCATAAAAATAACAACCGATCACACTGATTTTCAGCTCTTTGAGATCCGAGAGTATGGCGGATTGTGTTTCGATATCGAGCACGATTTCTTTGGACATATTCACGAGACCTTTTGCACAATTAATTTCGAGCTGGTTTGGATGACGTGCGAGCAAAGACCGATGAAAAATGAGGAGAGATACTCCATGTATATCGACGAATTTGTGAATCGGTCGCAGGCTGTAAGACGCCAAATCCAGCCGAAAGGTAATTGTGCAAAGAGTCTACTTATTCTTCTGAAACATTCGTTGCCGCCATCGCAATCACTTCTGAAAATGTCGGGTACGCATGAATCAGGGACGCGAGTTTGTCAACGGTTGCGCCCAGATGAATGGCAAGCGCAACCTCATGAATCACCTCCCCGGCCCGTTCGCCGATCATGTGGCCTCCAAGGACTTTTCGTGTTTTTGGATGCGCCACCATTTTCAACAATCCAAACCGCGCCTGATCTGTCACGGAACGCCCAAGCGCGCTCACAGCCGCTCGCCCAATCAGCACCTTTGAAAACCGTTTGGAAGCTTCCTGTTGAGTCATCCCAACGGAAGCCACTTCAGGAGAAATGAACGTTGCGCGCGGGACAACCTGCTCGTTTATTTTTCTTTGAGGAATCCGTTTCTTTTTTGCAAAACGTGCGGCGTTATATCCTGCCACAGACCCTTCATGATGCGCGGTGTGCGTAAACTGGAAACCTCCATCCACATCTCCAACCGCAAAAATAGACGGCGCGCTCGTCTGTTGTTCTGCATTGGTTAGAATCCAACCTTGCGGATCCAGCTTCACTCTCGTCTTACCAAGACCAAGCCCGTTTGTATTCGCTCGATTTCCAGAGGCCAAAACCAGCTGTTCAACCGCGTGCATTTTCTTCTTCCCTTCCCATTCCACCTGCACCCCAAAAACGCCTGCCCCTCCGTTCACCACCTCAAGAATTTTCACAGAAGTCACCACTTCAATCTTCAGCCGTTCCAGCGCCTGACGCGCGAGTTGCGAAATTTCAGAATCCTCGCGAACCAGCAAATAAGGAGCGCTTTGCAAAAGCACGACTCGCGTCCCAAACGTGGCAAAAAACGTTGCGAGTTCACAACCCACAGGCCCACCGCCAATAATCGCCATGGACTTGGGGAGGCGCGAAAAATGCAGAGCATCTTTCCATCGCGCATACTTTATTTGTGGAAGTCCGGAAATGGGAGGAACAAAATCAACGGTTCCTGTGGCAATCACAAAAGCTTTTGCACGCAAAAACTCGGTCCCAACTTCAACCAAATCAGCATCCACAAACCTGGCTTTCCCCTTTTTCACCTCCACACCGAGTTCCCGCAAAATTTTCACATAACGATCTCCCAGAGCGCCGCCTCCCGTAATCGTTTCAACAACGGATTGCCGATATTTCATCATCTGACTGAAATCAAACGAAATTGCGCCGGGGTGAATACCAAAATCACGCGCGGGTTGCAAAAGCCGATAGACCGAAGCGCACTTTAAGAGCGCTTTGGATGGAACGCAAGCCTCATTGGGACATTCACCGCCAAGTCGATGCGCTTCAATCAAACATACGGACGCTCCCTGCGCCCTTGCGGCTTCCACAGCGGAAAATCCGGCCGAACCTGATCCGATCACGATGACATCGTAGGTTGAAATTTTAGACATAGGAATCAAGATTTTGTACATCATTGGGACCTCGGATCGGTCGAAAACACCTCTTTAGCCACCTGCCACAATCGTTCATCTCCAGACATTTTCAAAAAATACCACCACTCCGCACCCCAAAAATACACCTCGGACAAATGCGCCTCTCTTGCAAATTTCAGATTGCGCGCAAACATTTCTGCATCGAACGCCAAGTACCATTGCTCCAATGTTCTGCGATCAAGCGACTCGGGAAACCAAGGTTCTGCTTGTAATTCAGCGACAATAACCCGTTCCACCTTTCCCTGCACCAACTGGGCTCGCGAATAATAATACTCCGGAAAGAGCGGATACATGAAATATCCGAACAAATCGTTCCACGTCAGCCGATACAAAGAAATCCCGAGCACATCCGCGGCTTCTGCTTCAACCGTCCACGGGCCGATTTCCCCGCTCACCGTGACTTGAATGGGACGCGTGGGATCCAAACGTCGAACAAGATCCACACGTTCCTGAAATTGTGCCTGCGTCATTTCCGGACAATTGCCAAAGGGAAAAAACGGTTCATTCTCAACCTGCCACCGCTCAATCGCCTGTGTGTTTTTATATCGTTCAACCACGGCCTCAATCATGGAAAGCACCGCGATTTGCTGACCGCGAGCATCCAACATTTCCGCCCAGTCAGGGATGTAACATTCCGGCCACCTCGGAACTTTCGATCCAACCACAAGAGTTAAATCGACCTTTTTGGCGTTGGAAAATTCGATCAACTGATCCATCAACTCCCAATCGAACTGCCCTTGCGCCCGCTCAATTTCAGACCAATAGACCGGAAGTCGCACCGCTTTCACACCCAGATCTTCGACAAGCGCACGATACGTCTTTGAAGAATCCAAACCGAGCTGTTTTGTGTAACGGGTGGAAAACGTGATGCCATAGCGCGTTGGGGAGATTTCGGTTGGTTGAAGCAATCGCATGAAAACCCATGTAAACAGAAAAAGAGTCAAGACAAAAACGCCAATGATCAAAAAGTGGAGCCAATGTGACTGATGAAAACGCATTAAATTTCGTCTCTTTTCTCTCGCAAAAACGCCACCCAGCTTTCAATCACGCCAATGGTCGCCTTAAACGGAGCCTCAATGATAAAGTCGAAAAAAAACAGAAAGATGTTGATTTTCGGAGCGCGAAGGGCAATCCATCTTCCCACTCGTACAATGGGGAGGAAAATCATGTCGCCCAAAATACCAAAAAAACCGGCCGAGGAGTCAATCACCAGATATTCTCGTCGTGTGTTGCGAATCCGCAGTCCGAAGTAAGCCACCAAGGAAAGAAAAAAGAGGAAAAAGAAAATGGACAAACTATTGAATTCGATGGAGCGAAGCCCGAGAATGAGGAAAACAATCGTTGTAATGAAAACGGCCAAATAAATAAAATTGAATACGACCGAGAGTGGGCCGGTTCCCCATGGTCGTTTTTGCTTGAACACGAAGGAAACATCCTCGCCGATCCCCAAAAAAGCATGCGCTTCTTCAAGAATTTTCGCGTTGTTTTTCCTTTTCGGAATACGAACCGTTAATCCCACCAAAGCAAGAAGAAGCGGGGGAAAAAGAATATTGATCATCAGCGGCAAAGAATCCGTTGTGCGAAGCACAAAAACTTCGTACGGGTATTCGACCAAAAACGCCAGAATGGATTTGGTCAGAAGCAAGAAAAACGCTCCACGAACCACAGTGCGGCCGAGGCGTGAGCGAAAAATGCCGTACCGTTCGTGTGCCGCAGACGTCAAAGCAGAATCGATCGTGCTCGTCTCACCATCGGCAACCGCCTTGGAAAACGCTTGCGGATGATCTTTGGCAATATCAGAGATGAGATGAAACACGATGGAATGCCGCCTGACAAACCGAAACACCGCATCAGCCGATGGATGATGGATTTGATCATCAATCGAACGGATCACTTTTGAAAGATGGTGTGTCACTTCCTGAACGACCGGATCGCCGAAAGCCGCCGCGCGCCACAGAGGATAGTAAAGCGTCAGCAAACGATAACGGATCGTCGCGACATTCGATTTCAACACGGCCCGATGGATCGCTATATAAATTTGAAGCTCGCGATCCTCTTCACGGATCAGGTGCGTATCAAAGCGCACTCTGTCTTTCAAAGATTGATAGGCATAACTGGCCAAGGACTCATCCACGCACGGCGGCGCGACTTGATATTCCAATTCGGTTGAAAGCACATCCAGCAGCCAATCATATTGCCGCTGACCCTCACGAGTGTCTTCTTCAAGCGCGCTAAACATTCTCTTGTACTTTTCAAGAATGTTTGCCGCCACATCAATATGGCTATTGGGAATCCTCTTGTTCGGCAAATACTTCGCCCAAATCAACTCGCGAAGCAACTTATCCGCAAGCTTCATTGAGTCCGATTCACCTAAACGGCGCTTCAAAATACGGCGAATCGCATTGCGCCGAAGCAAATGCTCATCGTCATATTCAAGCGTGTTACGAATGACTTCGTAGGCGCTGGCGGCCACCGAAACCGTTTCGGAAACCTTCACGACGTCCTCACTTTTTGGTTCTTCCTCCTGATCCTCCTGCATCTGAAGAATGGTACCGATAAGATGTTGCAAACTTGCGTTCATACGATAAGGGGAAGTGAATGAATCTCGCTTTTTCTGCCGAGCACGATATCTTCAATTCGATAAGTTCCGTGAGTCGGCGCTTCGACAAATCCGTTCCATGCCATGCGCGCCATCCCTCCGGAATCAATCCAATCAAACAACCATTCGTCCGTAAACTTTGGATTATTTTGTGAAACGCCTCCTCCGACATAATCGAGCCAAATCCGATTAAACTCCTCTTGCGATCCAATCGGCGGAGCCATCACAATCGCGATTCCCAACCCACAATAGAATGACAGTTCGCTGGGTTTTGTCCAGAGAATATCCGTGGTGGATAAAATTTCGTTGAAACCGGAAAAATAAGCGGACCGATTATCGAATTCAGGAACGCACACTCCTGTGCCAAGTTCTTTTTTTAAACCCGCCTGCACAACGGCTTCACGATAACATCTCGCCGCATCTTTACGAATTCCGGCTACCAGATTCAACCGAATTTTGTGTTGAGCGATGTGGTTGCGAAGACTCTTCAAGATGGCGACTCCCAATTGCCGTTGCGCACCGGCACCGCCAACGCTATACGTGAGAGTAAGCGGATGATGCGATGATGGAGGTTTGCAACGTGTCGAGCCGAGTTCGGCACGAATGGCGCGGGCATACCGCCACGCAAAAATGCCATGCGGATCCAAATTGCATAAACGGTGTGAAAGCAAATCTTTAAGCACAGTCAAAGAGGCCCCTCCGATCAGTTCTTTTGGCAAAGGAAATCCGGTGAGAAAAATATTCTCTGAACGCACGCCGTAAAGTTTCAGGCGTTCGACCACACGACCATTGCTCGCAAAATATTTAATGCGGCTTTGGTGCGGATCAAGCGATACCCATGAACGGGAAATATCCGCGTCGGTTGTGACACACCAAATATCTCCCGGATAATCATAATAATCGGCAAAAAAAGCCGGAACAAAAAATGTGGTCACGAGCGGTTTTGGATCTTTTGCAAGTGTTTCGATCAAATGACGGCCCCATCCCCTCTTGATGTAATGATAGAGCCGGCGCACTTGAAAGTTTGGTTTGGACAAATCACGTCGCGGATAAAACGCCGGAATTTCTTGCCAATAGTCCAAAGCTTCAAACAAAAAATTTCCAATCACGGGAATCGGTTTGAGCCGAGAGATCATTTCATAAAGTTTGCGGGTCTCGCGCCAGAGCGTGCGGTCTTCCCCGGGAATCCCTTTGTAATCGTTCGCCGATAACACCTCCCCTCCCGCAAGATCTTTCAACGCATACGCGGCGCGCGAATGCCCATATCCCATATTCACATCCACAACCCACGCCTCTGCCGTTCCTTTATTTTTGTGCGAATGATGAGCCATATCCTAAAAAAACAACCGTTCTTCCGATTTGGCAATAATCTCATAAGCTTCATCCACACTATCAACAAGATCAAACAGATGCATCACGTTTGGATCAACCGTTTTGAACGTGTCACACTGAACCTTTTTGATCCATTGAAATAATCCGTCCCAATATTCCTTCCCCACACAAATAACAGGCGTTTTTTTCATCTTTCCGGTTTGAATAAGCGTCACGATCTCAAAAAATTCGTCCATGGTTCCAAACCCACCGGGAAAAAACACATAGGCTTGGGCGGATGCGGCCATCATCACTTTACGAGCAAAAAAGTAATGAAAAGCATATCCTTTGGTCACATAACGATTCAAACTTTGCTCGCGCGGAAGCTGAATGTTAAATCCGACAGAGACTCCTTTTGCTTGCTTGGCTCCTTTGTTTGCCGCTTCCATGATTCCGGGTCCACCGCCGGTAATCACGGTAAAACCGTCTTTGGCGATTTTTTCCGCAAGCTCCTGCGCCATCTGATACCAACGACTTCCCGGCAAAATGCTTGTTCCTCCCCAAAAGGTAATCTCTTTAGAGGTTTCTGAAAGTAATTGAAAACCGGCAACAAACTCGGCGATGATTCGAAAAATACGCCAAGAAAGCTGATGAATATCTGTGGGTTCCGATTGTGTGCGCTCTTCCTCCGGTGTCAGGGGAATGCGGCAAAAATGTTCGCGAACAATCTGGTTTTCAGGGATCTGTTTTTTTGGCATAAAGGGAAGTCTCTTGTGAAGATATTTTAACACGGGAATTGAATACTGGACAAATCTTCAACGTTTCTTTATACTCCCTTTACTACTTTTTTCTTCCACCCCTATGCCTCGATCCTGCCTCGTGACCGGAAAAAAAATCACTACCGGAATGCGCGTCTCCCACTCCCACCGACGGGTTAAACGCAAGTTTTACGCAAATCTGCACACAAGACGTCTGCTCAACCCGGCAACCGGCCGACTCGTCAGTGTGACCATTTCAAACCGCGGACTTCGCACTCTCAAAAAATGGGATCGTGAGGGGAAGGCCTATGATCTGATCAAGATGAAGAAAGAATCAATTCAAGGGCTTCGATAAATAAATCAAGCCCTTGTTTTTTTTCCGCAGAAATCCAAACATGCGGAACGTCTTTAAATTTAAGATCGATTGCCAAACGTTGTGTTTGGTCTACACGATCGGACTTGTTCAAAACAAACAATCGCGGCGTTTGATGCACATGAAGACGGAACAACGTCTCCTCCACCACCCGAAGATGCTCAAACAGATGCGTATCGGAAGCATCGACAACTTCCGCAAGCACATCGGCATCAACCGCCTCCGAAAGCGTTGAAGAAAAGGCGTTGATGAGCTCTGGCGGTAATTGTTTTATAAACCCAATCGTATCGGAGAGCAACACAATTCGGTTTGATTTTTGTAAAAACAGCTGACCGACACGAGTATCAAGCGTGGCAAACAATTCATCAGCCACATACTCTTTGCGCCCGGTCAGGACATTGAGCAAGGTGGTTTTTCCGGCATTCGTATAACCGACAATCGCGATCGTTTTGAGGTGATGGCGACGGCGCGATGCGCGTTGCAGTTCTCGTCCACGCTCATACTTTTCCAACTTCTCTTTAATTTTACGCTCTTTTTCTTTTAAGTGACGCTTCATTCGCTCGGTGTTGGTTTCCCCAATACCGACCGTGCCGATTCCTCCGGCTTGACGCGAAAGCTCCATACCCATTCCAAAAATCCGAGGCCCCATGTGACGCACACTTGCCAGTTCGATCTCAAGACGCGCTTCCGTCGTTTTCGCGTGTTTGGCAAATATTTTCAAAATCAAATCAATCCGATCCCACGACTCCACTCGATATTTGCGCATGGTCTTCCCGATTTCATACATCTGCCGCGATTTCAATTGCGCGTTTATGATCACCAAATTCGCCCCTAGTCTTTTCGCCTCCTCCGCAAGATCCATCACCTTTCCGGTTCCAATGTACGTCTTTGGATGCGGCGCAAACCGTTTTTGCCATCGCTTCACAATGACAATGCCCCCGTAGGTGTTTACGAGTTCCTCGAGTTCTACCATGTGTTCGATCGCATCCGCCTTGAACATTCGCGGATGAATAAGATCAACCAGTATGGCTTTATCTTGAT
The DNA here is from genome assembly GCA_964373605.1 of uncultured Gammaproteobacteria bacterium. Lineage (GTDB taxonomy): Bacteria > Patescibacteriota > Patescibacteriia > UBA9934 > GWF2-40-263 > VGKU01. The sequence goes on from CAYJVQ010000013.1 coordinate 11,816, forward strand.
GGTTTTTCATTGATAGATAAAAACCGCATCGGTTGTGCCGGATGGAACAACGGCAAAGTCCGTTGGCCCGGAGGCATGACCGATGCGGTTTTTCATAACTGAACTGATTAAAGCACGGCGTCTTTTGCCTGCTTTGCCACGCGAAACTTCACAACGGTCTTTGCCGGAATTTGAATACTCGCGCCCGTGAGCGGATTGCGGCCGGTGCGTGCCGCTCGCTGTTTCTTTACGAGCTTTCCAAGACCCGGAAGGCTAAATTCGCCATGAGACTTCACCTCCTGATAAGCGAGCGCAACGAACTTATCCCAACCATCTGTCACATCTTTCTTCGAAGACCCCATCATCTCGGACAATGTGGTCATAAACTGACTCTTGGTCATCTTAACCATACTTGTGGAAAAGTTAAATTTTACTGGATTATATTAACACAACCTGTCAAACAGGGAAAGATCGCTTGAACCATTCATTGGCATTTGTCAAATCTTCAATGATAATACGTGACATCTCATCGTCACCGGGAAATGGGATCAAATCTCTGATTTTTTCAAATAAAACAACATGCAAACGCTTTCCTGTCAGGTTGATATCCTTCTGATTCAAGAGATGAACTTCCATTTTTAAGTTATACCCAGTTCGCCCATCATTAATGCAAACAAGGGATGGATAACGTTGTCCATCCATTTCCGTCTCGCCGACATAAACTCCCAGAGCTGGAATAATCGCCCCTTGTTCCACAGCGATATTCGCGGTCGGACATCCAAGCTGTGAGGCCATGCCCTCGCCTTTTTCTACTTGCCCTTCAAACATTAAAGGTTTCATATTTTCTTCAATGGAATCTCCGGATCCATCATTTTTTAAGGCGTTTGAGATACTCAACAGCCAAACCCAGAACAGGAATCATGTCGGAATAACCGGACTCTTTCAAAACATTCCCAATCGGCACCCACTTTGCCGCGAGCGCATGTTCCTCCGGATCCGGGTGAAGGGCGGCATTCGATGGCGTCTCGAACAAAAAATAATGGATATCTTTGTGTATCAATTTGCCTTTCTTTTGGAATCGGTCACGAAACCAAATATCAATTTTCCCAAGCTCTTCGAGCAGTCGAACTTGTTCAAGTCCCAACTCTTCGAGGGTCTCACGCGCGGCGGCTTCTTCAAGCTCCTCACCGGCTTCAACATGGCCTTTGGGAAATGTCCACTTGCCGTAGGGATCCTGCATCATAGCGATCCAAACGCGCGCGCCTTTTCTGCGAAACACGATACCACCGGCCGAGAGCTCCCGTTCAACGGATTCCTTTTTGTCTTTTGCTCCTTTTACGGCCATACGATTATTTCGCCATAATCCACTCGATCGCCTTATCAAGTTGAGGATCCATTCCTTCCTTAAACTGTTCGATGGTAAAATCAACGGTGATGTCTGGCGAAATGCCTGTTTCATTAATACTGCGACCCTCCGGAGTATACCAGGTGGCCGTTGTCACTTTAATCGCAGATCCGTCTTTCAGCTCGCGATAATCCTGTACAGAACCTTTTCCAAACGTTTGAGTGCCCACGATGGTCGCAAACCCATAATCTTGGAGAGCGCCGGCAACGATTTCGGAGGCAGACGCGCTTCCGCCGTTTACAAGCACAACCGTGGGAATATCGTTCAAACGCGGAACAAGCGTGCCGTTAAATGTTCGCGCTTCGTTTTTGGTTTTTTCAATCACGACGGGCTGATAACCGACCCAAGCGGAAGTCAGATCGATCGCGGTTGTCAAAAGACCTCCCGGATTATTTCGCAAATCAAGCACGATCCCGCGGACATTTTTTGTTAATATTTCTTGAATGACATCGGAAAATAATTCAGAAGTGTCATGGTTAAACGTGCTGATGCCGATTCGCATGATGCGATCGTCACCAAGCTTCCATTTTACAGAATTCACAACGATTTTGTCGCGTAAAATTTTCACTTCGCTTGCCGTCTCAAATCCGTTACGACTAATGGCCAGTACCACTTCCGATCCTTTTTCCCCACGAATCAATGACACGGCTTTATCCACACTCATACCCGTAGTTTCGACCCCATCGATTTGGATGATCCAATCGCCCGGCATGAGACCGGCTTTTTGCGCCGGCGAATCCGGAAGCGGAGCCACCACCACCAGTTTTTCATCACGAATGCCAATTTCCGCTCCAATGCCACTAAAGGATCCTTCAAGATTCTCCGAAAATTCCTGCGCCTCTTCCGGATCAAAAAAGACGGAATACGGATCTTTGAGTCCGGAAACCAAACCTTTGAGCGCACCATAGTAGAGCTCTTTATCCGAGACCGGCTGTTTGTGGTAGGACTCTTTGACAAAATTCCACACATCCCAAAATTGACGGAAATCAACATCATTCTCTAAACGGGCAGACACGTTCCCTTGGCTCAAAACCGATCCTTCCCCAAAGGGCACAAGCTTGCGCGCCGCACGGGCATCACCGATAAAAAAACCGATTACAAACGCCAAAGCGACACAAAAAGTCCCCAGGATCAGAGGAAAAGTTTTTGGAACGAAATTTTTCAGATGGAATTTTGAGAAGATCATGACTGGTAGAATACCCTATGTGCGAGTAAACTGTCGAGAGAGAGAGAACCCATAGCGAGTTTCCCTGTTGTCATCCTGAACGAAGTAAAGGATCTCAAATGTTTACAAGCTGTTTCTTTTTGTGAGATTCTTCGCTTCGCTC
>CAYJVQ010000014.1:0-13988 GCA_964373605.1 uncultured Gammaproteobacteria bacterium
GGACTGTCGCCGTTGTTCCCTGCGACATGCCAACACGTCCTGGGTGTGGGGAGATCGATGGAAGAAAATGACAGAAAAAGAGACGGTTAAACAGAGCGCAAGTTTTGAGAGCCGTCTCCCGTTTTGTTTACTCTTGTGTACACAAAATGACTTAAGACCCTTTGCACAATTACCTTTCAGCTGGATTTGGCATCTTACGGCCTGCGACCGATTCAAAATTCGTCGATAGACATGGGGTATCTCTCCTCATTTTTCATCGGTCTTTGCTCGCACGTCATCCAAACCAGCTCGAAATTAATTGTGCAAAAGGTCTTTACTATGTCCACCTTCCTTTCTCAATCCCCGGAACAAACCAAAAACATCGCCGCCGAATTCAGCCGAACTCTCAAGGGTGGGGAGGTGATTTTATTGCGTGGCGAGCTTGGATCCGGAAAAACAACCTTTGTGCAAGGATTGGCAAAAGCACTCGGGTATGATGGGCCGGTGCGCAGTCCGACGTTTACGCTCGTCAATGTCTATCCGGCGGCGCATCAGCGCATCAAGTGCATTGTGCATGCGGATTTTTATCGACTGAAAGATCCTTCGGAACTCGAGCCGCTTGCTCTGGAAGAGTATCTCGATCCTTCGACGATTTTTCTGGTCGAATGGCCTCGCTGGCTTGAATCGCGCATTAAATTGGTTTATCATAAGATCGAATTGATCCCGATGAACTCAGGACGGATCATTACGATAAAGTAAGAGGAGTGATATGAAAAAAATGGACAATTATCGTTCGTTCGGTGATTTTTACACGGGAAAAATGAATGAACGCGATGTTTTCGGTTCCTTTCTTCCAAGTCAAAAATTTCTGGACGCCTATCGTGCGGTTGCCAAGAAAAACGGATATGTTGGCTATGAAGCCGCGCTCGATTTGGTGCGCAACCACGGTATTCAAGACCCATTGAATCCTGATAAGCCATTTGCCAACGAATTGCGGTTGGCCGTCATTGAGGCATTGGGTTTGGAAACGGAGAAAGATATGGATCGTGTAAAATTTTTTACTGCGGTTGAGACTCCGGCCGATCAGTTTCATGGGATTGATGGATGGATCGAATATGAAACAGAAGACGGACGACGGATTGTTGTAACCGTGGACGTGACAAAAAATCCGAACAAAGATGCTTGGAAGGCGGATGTGATTATTCCTGAAATTACGGATCCATCCGTGGATGAAGATCTCTTTCTTCAGCAGGCTGAAACATACGGTGGGCAGGTGGTTGACTATATCCAGGATCGCACTCGTTTCGCCGCTTGAGGGAATAAGAAAAAACCGCCCTGTCAAAGGGCGGTTTTTGTATTGACAAATTTTGATGTTTGATCTATTCTTCAGATCCCATCGTCACAGGAAGGAGAACCATGCGATGTGCAGTGTGCGACAACGGTGAACGGCAATCTTGGAGAACCCTGCTCTGCCGAGCGTGTGTCCACCCCGAGTCGGTTCGGACGTACTGCGTCCGCTGCCGCGAACGCATGGATCTCACCCTGGAGACGGCTGTAAAGCTCTTCGCTCACGCAGGTCTCTCGATTGATTGTGTGGGCGTTGTCCTGCGCTTCAACGATGGATGTCCGAATTGCACTTCAGATATGCATGGAGCACCGGACATCTTCACGATGGATCTCGATGATTTCCCCGCCTGCCAGGCCGCCTAACTCGACCTGGTTTTTTTTACGATCCTTCTCCTGTCACACGTCGTATTTCTTCGACGGTTGTCAGTCCGTCAAGCACTTTGAGCGCGCCGTCTTGTTGGATGGTGGTCATCCCTTGTTGTTTCGCTAACTCCCGCACCTGATATTCCGTTATGGATTCTAGGAGGGCGGCTTTGATTTCATCACTCATCACCAGAATTTCATAAATTCCCAACCGTCCTTTATACCCGGAATTGTTACAGAACTCACATCCTTTCCCTTTGTAAAATTGCCACTGCGCCTCCGGAGCGATTTTTTCTCCAGAGGTTTCCGGAATTTCCGCAACAATTTTTTTGATAAATGCGATGTCCTGTTCGTTTGCGGTCACCTGTTCTTTGCATTTTTCACATATACGCCTGACGAGCCGCTGTCCGATAATGGCATTGAGCGCCGGGGCGAGCAAAAACGGTTTTACTCCCATAGAGAGAAAACGAGGAATGGCTCCTGCGGCGTCGTTTGTGTGAAGGGTGGAGAGCAGAAGGTGTCCGGTGAGCGCGGCGTTGATGGCGACTTCCGCCGTTTCCAGATCGCGTATTTCACCCACCATCACTATGTCCGGGTCCTGGCGCAAAACGGAGCGTAGGCCATTTGCAAACGTGTAATTTTTGGAATGGTCTATTTGCGATTGGTTAATACCCTCGAGTTTGTATTCAATCGGATCTTCAAGCGTGACGATTTTAACGCTTTGATTATTCAGTTTGCGTAAAATCGCGTAAAGAGTCGTGGTCTTTCCGGATCCTGTCGGTCCGGTTGTCACCACCATCCCATGGGGCTTCTCACTTTCTTTGAGCAGTTTTTTTTGCGCGATCGGCCGAAAGCCAAGTTGTTCAAATCCCACATTGATGGAGCTTGGTTTCAAAATACGCATCACCACCGATTCTCCCCAAGTGGTTGGGATGGTGGACACGCGCACGTCCATGTTTCCCGTTTTCAGAAAAATCGTAAAACGTCCGTCCTGCGGGCGTTCCGTCACGTTGATTTTAAGACCGCTGATCAGCTTGATGCGCGCGATGATTTTTTTCCATCCTTCGTGCGGAAGCGTGGCCACTTCTTGAAGCACGCCGTCGATGCGAAATCGGATGGCGATTTTTTCTTGTTCCGCTTCAACGTGGACGTCGCTTGTGTCGAATTTCAAACCCGCGGCCATCAGGACGGTCATAATATCCGTCATGTTCGCTTTTGCGATCACCGGTTGAATATCTTGGTAGGTTTTCAATTTTGACTGGACGTGAGTCAGCTCCTCATCGGTCACCTTCACTCCCTTGATGATTTTTTTTATGATCGGAAGCGACTCGTACGCTTTAAGCGCAATGCGCAAACTTTCTTCTGAAAGAAGATAGATTTCCCCATGTGTTTTGTTTCGTTCTTCCAATTGAAAAAGAAGTTCCTTTACCGCTTCGGCTGTCGGCATAATGGAACCCAGACGAATTTCCGGACCCGTATGTAAAAACGCGACCGTTTTGAGTTGCGTGGCTTGTTCAAGCGGAATCTGACGCAGAGCTTCGGGCGAGATCGGGAACCCTCGAAGATTCACATAAGGCACACCAAGAGTCTTTGCTTGGTTTTGCGTTTCGATCTCTTTTTCCTTCAGCCGCACCGTGACCATTTTTTCATCAAACACTTGCTGTACGGTCTGTGTGCTGACTGTTTTCGTATCCGTGGATTGCGCGCCCGTGCGTTTCAGAAGGTCTTCAATGCTTTGAATGGCATCCGACATAAGATTCTTTTTCAAAATTAGCTTGTGCGGAAGTCTTAGGCAAACAGACAACGCCAAATTTTTGCAAAAGGATTGCGTCCATGAATGTGGTGGGACGCACGTTTGTAAAACAATTGCCATGCGCTGTACTGAAAGGTCGTCACGGCTCCCGCAAACACGAGGGTGATCGCCATGATCATGAACCCGGTGAGACTGTTTGCAAAGAGGAAGAGTCCGAACGATTGGGAAATCATGAACGAACGATAAATCAGTCCGTAAGGAACGGAAAGTATCGTCAGGAGTGCGGCAAAAAGAAGATGGGCGCCAAGGACAAGCAAAAAGAGGATGAGCCCGAACTCGATGGCAGAAAGCCAATGGGTTTTTAAAATTTTTAAAGCTTTTGCCATGGCATTCATCACAGAGACATTTGAGGTGACGATATCGGCAAGCGTGAGCATGAAAAAAATATGCAAGAAAATCACGACCGGAATGTACACGAGCAGATGGACAAAAACGATCCAAGAAAAATGGGAATCGCTCACCAAAAAGAGGAAGACGGGCAAGGAGACAAGCACGATCAGAAGAAGAGACAAGGTTTTGGTGATCACATTGAGCACAAAGACATCGAAGAAATGGGGAAGAACATGGCGACGAATCTCACGAGGATTTTTGGTCGTTGCGCGGGAGGCGTGCATGAGGGCGGCTTGAGAAATAACACCGGCGCAGATGAGTCCGATGGCGACAAGAGTGGTCGCCGCAAGGAGCCAAGCGAATTGGCTCGATCCCATTTTTTGGAGTTGCACGAGGAACTGGGAGATGTATCGATAACCGATAAAGGACTGATCAAGCATTTGTTCCAGCAAAGAACCCGTGGCGCGGATGCGGTGAAGTCCGGAGAACACGACTTCCATCACACTGCCGCGATAGAGAAACGCGGCGAAGATGCCAAAAACCCACAGCGACTTTCTTTGCCAGGTGGCGAGCCATGCGTCATGCAAAAGTGAACGATAAATCGTTGCGGTTTTTTTCATATCCTCCCTCTTTAAAGCTTCCTTCGTAACCGTTTAAACGAACAGCGCGGCGAATTCTTCTTTTTCGATCGTCTCTTTCTCGAGCAGTCTGTTTGCAATTTTGTCCAAGTATCCCTTTTCCTTTTGAATGATACCACGCGCGACTTCCATGGCGGAAGAGACAAACGATTTCACTTCTTCATCGATCGCTTGAGCTGTTTGTTCAGAGTAATTTTTTTGTTCATGAATTTCGCGTCCAAGAAAGACAAGTTCCTGTGTTTCTCCAAATACTTGCGGACCCAATTTTTCACTCATTCCATAACGCGTCACCAGTTCTCTCGCAAGGCGCGTACACTTGCGAAGATCGTCAGAAGCGCCTGTCGTGACATCTCCAAACGTTTCTTTTTCTGCCACAAAGCCGCCGAGCATCACCGCGATGTCATCCAGAAATTCTGCACGTTTATGGAGGCGCCTGTCTTCACTTGGAAGTTTAAGCGTGTATCCTCCGGCACTGCCGCGCGGAATGATGGAAACTTTATGTACCGAATCTGCGTTTGGAAGCATCCGCGCAACCAGGGCATGACCCGCTTCATGATACGCCGTGATTTTCTTTTCTTCCGCATTCATCACAAAACTTTTTCGTTCAGGACCCAACAAAACTTTCTCGATGGAATCCAGCACATCTTCTTGAGAAATGTTTTTGCGATCGAAACGCGCGGCGCGAATCGCCGCTTCATTGAGAAGATTCATGAGATCAGCGCCGGAAAAACCGGAAGTTCTCTCCGCAACGCGCCGCATGTTCACTTCTTCCATAAACGGTTTGCCTTTGGAGTGGATTTTGAGAATTTCATCGCGCTCATTGATGTCTGGCAGATCAAGCACGACGCGCCGATCAAAACGTCCGGGCCGAAGCAGGGCAGGGTCCAGAACATCCGGACGGTTCGTGGCCGCGATGACAATGACTCCGATATTGGGATCAAATCCATCCATTTCCACCAGAATTTGGTTTAAAGTTTGTTCGCGTTCGTCGTGGCTTCCCCCAAGCCCGGTACCGCGCTGGCGTCCTACCGCATCGATTTCATCAACAAACACAATGCAGGGAGCGGATTTTTTTGCGCGAGAAAACAAATCTCGCACACGGCTTGCTCCCACTCCCACAAACATTTCAACAAATTCCGATCCGCTCATGTGAAAGAATGGGACACCCGCTTCACCGGCGACCGCACGCGCCATCAGGGTTTTTCCGGTTCCGGGACGGCCCATCATCAACACTCCTTTTGGCAGTTTCGCGCCAAGATCGGAAAACTTTTTCGGGTTTTTCAGAAATTCAACCACTTCTTGCAGTTCTTCTTTCGCTTCTTTGGAACCGGCCACATCTTGAAACGTCACTTTTTGTTTGGTGTCGCGAATTTCACGTGCGCCAGACATGCCAAAGGAGAGCGCTTTATTGTTTGCTCCTTGCATCTGGCGGATCATAAACCAGAAAATGATGATGAGCAGCAGGAGGGGCAAAAGAGAGGGAAGAATCACGCCCAAAAGATAAGAACGCGCCCCTCGATCTTTAATGGCAATGTTCGCATTTCGAATGTCCTGTGCTTCGAGTCCGTATTCAACAAGAATTTGTTCAAGGGCGACTGAACCGTCCTTGCGTGTTTTTTGTTCCGTTTTATCTTTCAGGGTGATGGCGATATCCGATCCATTCACATTGATCGTTTCGATACGGCGCTCTTCGATTTCCTGCGCGAGTTTTGCCATCGTGATCGTTTCGGGCTTTTGTGATGGCAGGGACATACTCGAAAAGATCGCGCCGATGACCAGCACAAGGAGAAGAGAGATGATGATGTTTTTTGGGAGTGGTTTCATAGGTTTCAAAGAGCGGCCGCTTCCGGCTTTTTTTCTGTTTCGTTCATTTCTTTCCAAACGGCTTCATCAACGGCTTTGAGCGAGAGGCCAAGACGGTGCTCGTCCGGTTCGATGGAAACGATGCGGAACGTGATTCGATCGCCTTCTTTGGTCAGGGTGGTCGCATCTGCCCCGGGTTGAGAGGAAAGTTCACTGACGTGTGCCAGTCCGTGGATTTCAGGATCAAGCTCCACAAAGAGTCCAAAAGGATTCACTTTGAGCACGGTTCCTTCCACCAGATTTCCCACTTGATAACGGTCAGAAACGTTTTTCCAAGGATCTGCCACGAGTTTTTTCATGGACAGAAAAATTTTGCTCCCTTCAATGCCGATGATTTCCGCTTTCACGGTTTGTCCGATCTTAAGGAGATCGTGCGGGTGATCGATTCGTTGCCAGGCGATTTCGCTGATATGAACCAAACCTTCAAGCGAATCGAATTTTACAAAGGCGCCAAAGTCGGCGAGCGCGGTGATCTCACCTTCCACCATGCCGCCGATTCGATACTGCGCAAGCACGTTTTTTTGCGAATCTTCCCAAACGGCTTTTTCTGAAACAATCAGTTTTTCATCTTGTTCATTGACATCAATCACGCGGACATCCATTTTTTGGCCCGTATACGATTTGAGCTTTTCCAGGATTTTATTTTTGTCTCCGCCGGAAACGCGCGGATAATGCTCCGGAGAGAGTTGTGAAACAGGAAGAAATCCGGTGATATGATGGAGATGAACGATCAGCCCGCCTTTGTTGGCTTCCAGAATTTTGGTTTCCACCGTCTGTCCGGTCGTGAACAACCGGCGCAATTCTTCCCAGGCTTTTTGTTGACCGGCAAAACGAAACGAGAGCTCCAGTTCGCCGTTTTCATTTTCGAGCTCAAGCACCGTTGCCGGCACTTCCTCGCCGGGAATCAGGTTGTTATATTCTTTACTCTCTGCGAACAATTCCCGTCCTCGGACAACCCCCATGCGAACGCCTTCCATGTCCAAACGAATTTCCCGGCGTCCGACGCTGATCACTTTTCCTTTAATGACGTCGCCGACTTTCGGAATCTGAAGATAGGGTCCTTCCTCCAAGAGTTTTTGAAACTCGGAGATGATTGGTTGAATTGGCATGTATGTGCCGTCAGACAGGGGAGACAGTCTCAGGAGAGAAATCTCGAGTCCGACGGGATTAAAGACATTTGCACAATTATCTTTCGGCTGGATTTGGCGTCTTACGGCCTGCGACCGATTCAAAATTCGTCGATAGACATGGAGTATCTCTCCTCATTTTTCATCGCTCTTTGCTCGCACGTCATCCAAACCAGCTCGAAATTAATTCTGCAAAAGGTCTTAAGAATAAATAAGGAGAACGTCGTGAGTGTAGCGAAATGAGGGGCATTTGGTCAAGTCCTTTTCATGAGGTGGGCTCTACTTGCTTGAGAATGGGTTTTTTGGTAAGATTTTGCCGCTATGCAAATTTCCTGGCTCGGCCTTTCGGCTTTCGAAATAAATACGAAAAATCAAAATGGCGAAGTTGTCCTGATCACCGATCCTTACGATAATCAGTCAGGTTTGCGTTTTCCTCGCACTCTTGAAGGCCATCTTGTCTTGACTTCACATCACAGCGAGAATGCCAATAATGTGAGTGCGATTACAGGTCATCCGTATGTCATCAACATGCCCGGTGAGTTTGAAGTCCATGGGGTTTTTGTTTTTGGAATGAACATTCCTCTTGCGGGAAACCGGATGGATCACACAATGTATCGCCTGGAAATGGAGGGAATGAGTTTGGCCCATTTAGGCGTTTTGGATCGCGTTTTAACCGATGAAGAACTCAAGCAGCTTTCACAAATCGACATTTTGATGATTCCCGTTGGTGGAAATGGAGTTTTGACTCCGGCGAAAGCCGCGGACGTGGTTGCCCAGATCGAACCGCGCGTGGTGATCCCCATGATGTATCAACTTCCAAATCTTAAAACGACTTATGAAACAGTGGAGGTTTTTTGTAAAGCAATGGGAGCCTGCCGGCGCGAAGAGGTGAATAAGTATAAAGTGACACGCAAGGATTTACCTGCAGATGATTTGTTGATCGTCACCCTTTCTCGATAGGGAATTTTCTGAAACCTATGACCAAAGATCGATGGCTTTTTACGATGTGTGTTGTCTGCGCGATCGCGCTCGTCGTGTTCGGCTGGTTTTTTACCATTCGACGGACGCTTGCAGATGGATTTTTATCGGCAAAGCAAGAAATCGTTTCAGCGAAAGCCGCGATTACAAATGAGTTTCAAGAAGCCCCTGTTTTGAAACCGAATGTTCCGGGCCTCAAACAAACGATCGGGGTCGTTATGACTTCCAAGCAACTGATCGCCTCCCTAAAAACGCGCATTGAAACTGAAATGTATGCCTCCAAAAAAATCTCCACCCCCGCCACCACCCAATGACGAGCAAGTTTCCAAAGGATTCATCGGAAGCGTGATTGATCAAAGTCTGGTTGACGAGATGCAAACCTCCTATTTGGATTATGCCATGTCCGTGATTGTTGGCCGTGCGCTTCCGGATATTCGCGACGGACTCAAGCCGGTGCATCGCCGTATTTTGTATTCGATGTGGCAGACAGGACTCCGAGCGGGAGCGAAGTTCAAAAAATGCGCAACCGTCGTTGGAGACGTGCTTGGAAAGTATCATCCGCATGGAGATAGTGCCGTGTACGATTCTCTCGTACGCATGGCGCAAGATTTTTCACTTCGTTATCCTCTGGTGAAAGGCCAAGGAAATTTTGGCTGTTTTACCAAAGAGACAAAAGTTCGATTAGCAGATGGTCGAAATGCCGATTTTGAAACGCTTGTCCGTGAGCACGCACAGGGGAAACAGAACTATACGTATACGGTAAATTCTAAAGGACTGATCGCTGTTGCAGAAATACGAAATCCAAGACAAACGCGGCAAAAAGCGTCACTCGTCAAAGTTTTTTTGGATAATGGCGAGGAAATCCGTTGTACGCCCGATCATCGTTTCATGCTTCGTGAGGGGTCTTATTTAGAGGCCGAACATTTATACGCAGGGCTATCACTCATGCCGTTTTATACCAGATTGTCCGAACAGACAGATCGTTTAAATCGCGAAGGTTATCTTCTGGTTTTGCAAAACTGCACACAGAAATGGGTTCCCGCACATCATCTCGCGGACAATAACAATCTCACGAATCACATGTATCGGCCATCAGCCAGTCGTGTTCGTCATCATAAAGATTTTAACAAACTGAACAATAATCCAGATAATATTCAACGAATGAGTTGGGCTGAACATTGGCAGACTCATTATCGGCAAGCGGCACATCAGCATCAGAATCCAGAATATCGTCGGCGCATTGCGGCGGGGAGACAGGCATTTTGGAGCGTCCCTGAAAATCGACAGCGTCAGGCAGATCGACTTTCAAAGCGTAATCGAGAAAATTGGCAAAATCCAAACTACCGCGCAATCAAATTACAACAGTTAAGTCAAAGCACAAAAGCATGCTATAAGCAACATCCTGAACGAGCCGAGAAATTCGGTCGTCAAACAAGCACTCGACTTAAAGTGCTGTGGCAGACGCCTGAATATCAAATTTTAATGCATGACAGAATCACCAAAGCAAACAAAAAACGAACGACGAACGTAACGGGAAAGCTAAAATTTCTCAACATCAGCAGATATGCATTGAAAGAATGTGAGGTGTTAAATGCGGACACGTATGATTTGTGTCGATTGCGTGTGTATCCCTACGGCATGGCTCCGCTTTGGAAGACAGGTCTTCAGAAATATTTTCAAGGCCAAACGGATTTAGTTCTGCAAGCGATCAACGGGAATCACAAAGTGGTTCGTGTAGAACGATTGAAGGAACGCGAAGACGTTTACGATTTGACGATCGAAGGGACGCATAATTTTTGTCTTGCGGCTGGTATTTTTGTTCACAACTCGATCGATGGAGATTCTGCGGCCGCGTATCGGTATACGGAAGCGAAGTTGGACCAGATTTCAGAAGAGCTCCTTCTGGATATTGAAAAAGGAACGGTTGATTTCATGTCGAATTTTGATGGGACGCACAAGGAGCCGAAAGTTCTTCCGGCAAAGATTCCGAATTTGCTGATCAATGGAACCGTTGGGATTGCCGTTGGAATGGCATCAAACATTCCCCCTCATAATCTGACCGAGATTTGTAACGGAATGTTAGAGCTCATCAAAGATAAAAACATTACGGCGGACGCGCTGGCGGACATTGTAAAGGGACCGGATTTTCCAACAGGCGGAATCGTCTACAACGCGGCAGATCTCAAGCAGGCATTTTCAACCGGAAGGGGCGGAGTGGTCGTGCGCGCAAAAGCGGAAATTGTCGAAAACAAGAAGGGAGAGATGACGATTGTCGTGACAGAAATTCCTTATCAAGTCAATAAATCGAATTTGTTGATTAAAATCGCGCAACTGGTGCGCGACAAGAAAATTGAAGGCATTAAGGATTTACGCGATGAATCGGCAAAAGGGGAAATTCGTATTGTGGTTGAGCTGAAAAAAGATGCCTATCCAAAAAAAGTGCTTAATCGATTGTATCAAACAACGCAGTTGCAGGAGACATTCCATTATAACATGCTCGCGCTCGTCGACGGCATTCAACCTCGCGTATTGAGTTTGAAGATGATTTTGGAAGAGTTTCTCAAGCATCGTCACGAAGTCGTCCGACGTCGAACGCAGTTTGATCTCACGCGCGCGCAAGAGCGTGCGCATATTTTGGAAGGATTGCGTATCGCCATTTTGAAAATTGATCAAGTGATTGCAACGATTAAACAATCGAAAGACAAAGATGACGCGCGCGAAAATTTGAAGAAGAGATTCAAACTCTCCGAACTTCAATCGATCGCGATTTTGGAAATGCGACTCCAACAATTGGCGAATCTCGAACGATTGAAAATCGAACAAGAGTCTGAAGAAAAAAAGAAACTCATTGCAGAATTGGAAGCGATTTTGGCTTCAGAAAAACGCTTGTTGGGGGTGATCGCCAAAGAAGTCGAAGAAGTGAAAGAAAAATATGGGGATGAACGCAAGACGCAAATCATCAAGCATGGCATGAAAGAATTTTCGATTGAAGACGTTGTTCCCGATACCGCGACCGTGGTCATGATCACGCGCGCCGGATACATCAAACGATTGCCACCGGATGTTTTTAAGACGCAAAAACGCGGCGGCAAGGGTGTGGCGGGATTGACGACCAAAGAGGAAGATGCAGTGGAACAGGTTTTTTCAACGACCACGCACAAGGAGCTCCTGTTTTTCACAACGCGTGGACGGGTCTTTCGTTTGAAAGCGTACGATGTTCCGGAAGCTTCGCGTGTTTCCAAAGGCCAAGCGCTTGTCAATTTTCTCCAACTCGCGCCGGGCGAGAGTGTGTCGGCGACCTATTCAACAGATGATATTTCAAACGCCAAGTATTTGTTGATGGTGACCAATCGCGGAACTGTGAAAAAAACTCCTCTTACCGAGTTTGATAATATTCGTCGATCCGGGCTTATTGCGATAAAGCTTAAAGATGGGGATAATCTGGAATGGGTGCGACCGACTACCGGTATGGATGATGTTTTGCTGGTCACGATGCAGGGTCAAGCGATTCGATTTTCCGAAAAGAATGCGCGTTCCATGGGGCGTGTGGCGTCCGGAGTGCGCGGTATTCGTCTGAAGGGTCGAGATCAGGTGATCGGCATGGGGATCGTTCCATCGGGAGCGGCGAAAAAGTTTGGACAATACGAACTGCTTGTGCTCATGGCGCATGGTTATGGAAAACGAACGGATTTGACGGAATACAAAGTGCAGGGGCGCGGAGGTTCCGGAATCAAGACCGCGAACATCACCAAAAAAACAGGATCCATGGTTGCCGCTCATATTGTGACGGCAAACGATGAACGTGATTTGTTTGTTGTGTCAGGCGCCGGGCAGGTTGTCCGATCACCCTTTCGTTCCGTTCCTTCGCTCGGTCGCGCAACACAAGGGGTTCGTGTCATGCGATTTAAGAAAGAAAACGACACGGTTGCCAACGTGACTTTGATTTGATATAACCATCACCTTAAACTTCTCACCTAACGAGACTGCTCTCAAAACTCGATGAGATGTCGGTGCGCGGGCAAGCCAGCCTCTGAAACGTCCTAAAATGGACGTTGAAGAGGTGGCGCCGTCCCGCAAGCCGACAGGTCGCGAGTTTTGAGAGCAGTCTCCTCTCACCTATGCCAGTTCCAGCTCGTAAACGTTCCAATGCCGCCGGCAAGCGCCGCCGCGCGCATGATGCTCTCAAGCCGGTCGTTGCAGGTTCGTGCCAATCCTGTCATGCCCCTAAACTGTCACATCGCGCTTGTCCATCTTGTGGCGTCTATAAGAAGGGCGTGTAGTTCAATTTTTTCGTTCTTTTTTTATGTCCAATCGCCATCTTGCACGAACCATCGCCATGCAGTCTCTCTATCAATGGGATTTTTTGGGGATGCCTCATGAAAAGTTGACTGATATCATCACGTTTAATCGTTCTGAATTCGCTCCGAAATTCAATGATGAAGGTTTTGTGGATTCCCTTGTGAATGGCGTGGTTGCCCATCAACAAGAAATTGACGAAATTATTTCGCACTTCGCTCCGGATTGGCCGCTGGAGAGTTTAGCGATTGTTGATCGAAACATTTTGCGTTTGGGAGTCTACGAATTGAAATTTGATTTAAACATTCCGGCGAAAGTGGCTATCAACGAAGCGATTGAGATTGCCAAAGGATTTGGAGGCCCGTCATCAGGACGATTTGTGAATGGAGTTTTGGGAGCCGTACTGAAGGATATGTTGGTGAAAGGGGAAATCAAAGAAGTTGATAAGGAATCTGAAAAGCCGAAAGAAGAAAAAACATAATCGTATGCCAAAAGAAAACCTCGCTGACTTAGAACAAACGCTTGGTGTCACGTTTTCAAACAAAGACACGTTACGGCAAGCGCTTGTCCATCGGTCCTATCTCAATGAACACCCGGATTTTCCACTCGGCCACAATGAGCGGCTTGAGTTTTTGGGCGATGCGGTATTAGAGCTTGTGGTGACAGAACATTTGTACTTGAATTTTGAGAATCCCGAAGGGGAACTCACGAACTGGCGCGCCGCGCTCGTTAACGCCGATATGCTCTCGGATCTCTGTCGTGAACTGGAGATAGAACCATATTTGCATTTGTCGCGCGGCGAATCCAAAGACAAGGATTCCAAAGCGAGGAAATACATTTTGGCGAATGCCTTTGAATCCATTATCGGGGCGATTTACTTGGATGGGGGTTGGGACGTGGCCAAGAAATATATTGAAAATCGCGTGTTGTCGCATTTGCCCCGTGTGTTTGAAGATCAGCTTTACATTGATCCAAAAAGTCGTTTTCAAGAAGCGGCGCAAGAGCATGCAAATGCAACGCCGTCGTATAAAGTTTTGTCAGAGGAAGGGCCCGATCATGCGAAAGAGTTTGAAGTCGGTGTGTATATCGGGAAGGAACTGATAGCGAAAGGATCAGGAACTTCCAAGCACGAAGCACAAGTTGCCGCCGCAGAAGCCGCTATCAAAGAGAAGGGATGGTGAAAATCACGAAGTCCAATTTGGTGCTGTATTCTTAAAATAGTTCGAACGCATTTCGCCGCCTTCGGCGGCGAGA
>CAYJVQ010000015.1:0-13526 GCA_964373605.1 uncultured Gammaproteobacteria bacterium
TGTTGTACCTTGATGCTGCAGGGATTTACGCTTCCACAGGATCGGCATGCACGAGCGCTTCGCTTGATCCTTCCCATGTCATTTTGGCGCTCGGCATGCCCTATGAGGTGGCTCATGGTTCGATGCGGTTTACGCTTGGTCATGCCACCACCAAAGAAGACATTGATTATGTTCTTGAAAAACTTCCGCCGCTCGTGGAAAAATTGCGTTTGATTAGTCCGGTGAGAGTGGATGAAAAATACTTTAAATGAGACTGCTCTCAATAAAGGGATCTCTAAAAAAGTGCGTCTTTTTCTATGTCCGACGTTTCTTCACGCGATAAAAAACAATCTTGGTTTTACACGGATGTCGTGAAAGACCATTTTTTCAATCCTCGCAATTTCATGCTCGAAGACGCCAACGAGGCGCAGTACAATGCGATCGGCAAAGTCGGATCTCCCGCCTGCGGCGATGAGCTTCGAGTTTGGATGAAGGTGGATTCGGCGACAGAACGGATCACGGATTTTCATTGGCGAACGTTTGGTTGTGGTTCCGCCATCGCGTCCACATCGATGGCTTCCGTGATGGTAACGGAAAACGGTGGGATGACGCTTGAGGAAGCCCGTAAACTCAAACCCCAAGACATCATGGATCGTTTGGGCGGCCTTCCGCAACGTAAATTTCATTGTTCCGTTTTGTGCGACAAGGCCCTGCGCGACGCGATTAACGATTTTTATCGCCGCACGGATCAGTTTGATAAAATGATTGTCGAAGCCCATCGGATCATTGATCCGATTTCAAAAGTGACGGATCATGATATCGAAGAGGCGGTGCTCGATGGCGCGCATACGATTGAACTTGTGCAACAAAAGACAAAAGTCGGAGTGGGAAACCCAAGTTGTCTGCCGGCCGTCGAGGAGCTGATTCGATTTTATAAAGAAAAGTATTTTGGATAAGTATGCCTAAAATTCGAGTCAAAGTGGATGAAGATCTTTGCATCGGCGCCGCGTCATGCGTCACGATCGCGCCGGATACGTTTCAGCTCAACGCGGAAAACAAAGCGTTTGTTTACGATCACGGGGAACAGCCGAAAGAACCAACCTATGAGCGTTGGCTCGAGGTTACGCAAGAAGAAAAAGAAAACATTCTTCTTGCCGCTCAATCTTGTCCCACACTTGCGATTTTTATTTTTGACGAAGAAGGAAAACAACTTTTTCCGGAACTCTAATGCGTTACGTTATTGTCGGTGGCGGTGTTGCCGGAACGAGCGCGGCAGAGGAATTGCGCAAACTCAATCCGTCCGCCCAAATCATTCTTCTTTCCCAAGAACAACATCCGCTCTATTCGCGGGTGCTTCTGCCTCACTATCTCAAGGGTAAAATTCCGCGAGAACGCGTGTTTCTCAAAAAAGAAATTTGGTACGAGGAGCAGAGAATCGAGTGGCTTCGGGGCGTGACCGTTGACGGGCTGAATGTGAAAAGTAAATGCGTCGGGCTTTCAAGCGGGCGTGAGCTTTCCTATGACAAACTTCTGATCGCGACCGGCGGAGATGCGCGGAAATTTCCTTTCGATACGCGTGGTGTTTCTTATTTGCGCACGCTGGATGATGCGGATCATCTCCATCGGCTTATGGGTGAACGCGATTCTCAAACCAAAGCGGGAATTTATGGAGGCGGGTTTATTGCGTGCGAGTATCTCAATTTATTTTCGCATTTTCAGATGGAAACGACTATCGCGTTTCGCGGTCCGCATTTTTGGTCTGGAATTTTGGAGCCATCCGTGGGCGAGTTCCTGACGGCGCATCTTGTCTCAAACGGCGTGAAGGTTTTGGCCGACGCCGCATTTATAAACACGATGGGAAACAAAGAACTCACGGGATTTGTGACTTCCAAAGGCGAGTGTGCCTGTTCCATTTTGGGAATCGGGATCGGGATCGAGCTGGAAGATGCTTGGATGCACAGCGCGGGAATCAAGAGAGGGTCGGACATTTTGTGCGATGAATTTTTGCAAACCAATGCGCCGGATGTTTTTTGCGCAGGCGATGTCGCGCAGTTTTTTGATGTGAATGTTGGCCGTCATGTGAGGGTTGGGAATTGGATGAACGCGCAAATGCAAGGAAGAGCGGTCGCAAAAAATATGGCGGGTGAGAAAAAACCTTTTTGTCTTGTGTCCTCTTATGCGACCCATGCGCTTGGGCTTCAGATTATTTTTGTGGGTGACGTTTCGCGCGAGCATGTCGATGAGATGCAAGTGATCGGATCTTCAAGTGAGGGCGGGATGGGTCAATTGTTCGCACGCGCGGGTAAGCTCATCGGCGCGGTTTTGCTCAACCGTAACACCGACCGTCCGGTGGTGACCAAAATGATTCAGGAGAGGAAGCCGATTTCTGATTTTCCTTTCAGAGACTGTTGACAAAACGTCTTAAAAATGCTACCTTCACTTCTTCTTCAACAGTGCGGAAAGCGCATTGAGGAATGATTTTCGCACCTTTCATCATCACCAACGCGGCTTTGCGCCGCACACAGGAGTTCGTCATGGCAGATTTTCTGAAAGAGATGATCGCGGAAGGGACAGAAGCGATCTTCCACGACAAGTTCGCGGATGAGATTCGCAACGCTGCCGCATCCGGTGAGTCCGATGACGGCATCTTTCGGCGCGTTCTCAAGGCGATTGCAAACCCAAACGGTCCTTTTGTGACCGTTGTGAACAAGCTCCCGAGCTTTACCCTTCCGGTCTTCGGCGTGGCGATCAGCCATCTGCTCTCGAAGACCAACTTCATCGACCGTCTCCTTCCCGATGATGTGCGTCCGGTGGTGCGGCAGGCCAAGTGGCTGTTGAAGACGGCGGGACCAAACATCATTGTCGGGGTCCTGTCTGGAGTTCGTGACGCAACGCAGGACATCAACCGCATCAACCAGCACATCGATCGTGAGGTTGACAAGGTTCGTTCCGGTGCTCACGTGCCCGAAAGTGAGCGCCGTGGCACACTCGACCGTGTGGCATGGACACCCTTGCTCCCGCATCGCCTCTTTGTGGTTGAACTCGACGGCGTGGGTGACGTTCGAAAAGATCCCGCGGGCAATCCTGTTGTCAACGATCCGGATCTTCTCGCATTTCAACACTTGTGGGCGGAGACTCACAAGAACACGACGAAGGAGATTTTCGACGGAAAGGACAGACCCAAGAAGTCCGTGCCGGTTTCCGGTGAACCTTTCCGCCTTGATCTGCTCTCACTCGAGGACGGGGTTGCTCGCACGAGCGGGAGTCCGGTGATCAGCCCGGCCGACATGGCTTCGCTCATGTCCGGTCTCAAGAAGCCGGTCGAGTGGTGGGATGAGGTCGGACCCGGTGTCCGTCGCTTCTTTCTCATTCTTGGCCGTTCCGTTTGTCATGGCAATTTTTTGCAGTACGACCTTTGGGAAGATCACATCAAGGACGTGATCGGCAAGAGGGGCATCTCTTTCTTGCAGGATCTTGCCACATTCTACAATCCCAAAGCCGCTGACGAGCGTTTTTCGATGGATGTGCTCGAGGACATCATCGCCACGTTCGACACAGCGCTCGGCTCCGAGCTCAACTGGTGGAACAAGTGTCGCAGGGCGGCTCATCGCGCATGGGCAAACCGTAGGGGCATGCCCGTCCTTTTGCTGGCGTGGTTCATCGCTCCTCTGGTTGGCATTGTTCTGTTGAACCTTGCGATGGTGGCTCTGTTTGTCTCTTCATTTGCGGCTGTTGCTTTGGGAGCTCTGATGCCCTACGAAGGGCCTGCGGAGATTCCGCTTGTTGGTCTCATCCAAGAGCCACGTTGGCTCGCCGCCGGGCTCATGCTGACGGGAGCATGGGTTCTTCTCATTCTTCTCTCCACCTTGCGGATCTGGCAGAGGATCTTGAGTCCGATTGCCGAGAAGATTTTCAAGGTGCCGGCCGAATGGCTTGCGGAGTTCGGATGGCGGTTCACCTTCCTGTTGGTGCCGATCTTCGTCTTTGTCATCGGCGCTTTGCTGTTTCAGAGCTCACTGTTTTCTCGACTCGTGAGTTTTTCCCTTGCCGGCATGGGAATCGGCATCATCATGGGGTTGAAGGTGGCGGCTCAAAACGCTCCGGGCGAATGGGCTAAACAGAAGGCTCGCATCAAAGCCTTTGACATGATGATGGTCAGCGCACGTTTCGGATGGCTCATCTTGTTTGCCATTCTGCTGGTCGATTTCGCTTACCGCCATTGGGACGCATCGACGACCGGCACAGCCACCATTGTCGCGTCCGGCGCCTGGGGGTTTCTGACTTCTAAGGATTGGCTGGCGATTCTTGTTCGGTTCGGGATTGGGTTTGCGCTTGCGGCTTCCATCTTCTGGGGCATCGAGCGTTTCGCCGGGAGGGTTCCGTTCAAGTGGCTTATCATCTTTGTCTGCGCTCTGATCTTTGGGTTTTCCGCGTCGCTTGGCATGCCCAAAGGGAAGTACGTACCATTTGATGACGAGCCCGCAGTGGCAAGTCCTGCGAGTTCAACCCCTGTGGCGCCTGAAACCAAGGCGCTTACCTCCAAGCCCAAACGGCCGTCGGCTTCTGCTCCTGACTCGGGTAGCGGGATCGACTGCGACTCGCTCTCTTATGCGCGTCGCAAGGCCCTTGGCTGCCCGTAAGGGCTCTTTCGGCAGTGTTTCCCATCTCTTGGGGTCCACTGCCGTTTTTTATTGACAACATGTTGATTTTGTAGTATATTTGTATCTTCAATCGAGTCGCCACAAGCTCTAGTCCGTGTTGCATTCAACGTGTGCTAAAGCTTGCGGCTACCACCGCAATCGTCCATTTTACTGTTTCATTAACCCAAACAAGAGGTATTTGAGATGCGAATCACGATCACGACCACGTTCGCCGTCGTACTGGCCACGCTTGTGGGGTGTGCCGGTGTGAACATTCGGCGAGACATCTACGACGAGAACGGGCGCAGGCTCGGGACCGTCCAAGCCCGCAGTGACAGTTTGAGCGGGGATGGTGCGGTGCGCATGCTTGAGAGCGCACGTCTGCTCGAGGAGAACAGACTTGAAAATCTCCGCCAGATCGAGAAGATCAGGCATAACGGCGACGCTGAAAAGCGGACGGCCGACATCGCAAAAATGTCCGTGAAGAAAGGACAGCCCACAACCGCGACGACTCGTGGCGGCAGTGTCACGAGCGGTTATACCGGTTACGGGTATGGCTACGGCGGTCAAGGTGATTACTACGGGCAAGGCGCGTATGGCCCGTATGGACAGTATGGGCAATACGTTCAGGGTTTTGCCCGAGACAGCGGTTATCTCCCGAAGCTCGGGACGCCGATTGTCACAGGAGCGCCTTTTGTTCCAGGCGCCGACGCCTTTGGCGGTGGTGGGATTGTCAAGTGTCCCACTGATCGCGATCCGACAACCGTTGCCGAACAGGCCGCCTGCAATTGGCAGGACATCAACACGCTTTTGCGTGAGCGTGGTGTCAAATGAGAAATGAGACAGTTGAAAAACTCGCGATCTGTCGGCTTGCGGGGCCCTGCCACCTTTTCAGCGTAGAATTTATCTACGTTTCAAAGGATGGCTCAAACGACCATCCCGTCTCAGAGCTTCGAAGCCAAACTGTTGGCTTCTCAGTGCTCTTTGACTCCCGCGCACCGACATCTCATCGAGTTTATCAACAGTCTCGAAAGGAGACTTCAATGAAGTGGTTCCGGTTCGCGCTGGCAAGTGTGATCTTCACCTTGCTCGTTGTTCCCGCTGTGTTCGCAGAGGTGCGAGCGCACGATCAGACGTCGGTCACGCTCTGTCAGAGTCGCCACCCTGGCACAAATTCGAACGCAATCTTGAAGCAGGAGCTGTGTATTCAGAATGAAAACGTGAGGCGTTTGCATGCCTGGTTTCTGCAGAGCGTTCAGACGGTCTTGAGTCAGGTCGAAGAGTTGCGGACGCAAGTTGAGGCAACGTCTACAGCTCAAACGCGGAACAATGTGCGGTTAAACGAGATTCGTCTGCGCACAGCTCCATCTTCCGCTCCTGTCCCACCATCTCCTCCTGTCCCACTTCCTCCGCCACCCATCTCCTACGTTGGCGTTCCAAACGTTGTTGTGTCGGCTCCTGGCCAATACGTTGCCGGAACTTTCGATGTACCCGGCGACCGCCTCAAAATCGAGCACATGATTTGGGGCGTTGGACGGTGGGTTCGAGGCGCAACCGCGGTTCGGGTCATTGTCAAAAAGAACGGCCGCGTGATTCCGGTCGTTCATCCGGATCCTATCCGACCATGGAACGAGATTTACGCCGATCTCGACCATGATGGAAAGCCGGAGCGTCAGCCCTACAAGGCGTTTGATCCCCTCACATCAGATGAGGTGAATATCGCCATGGTAGGGCCAAACGACAAGGTGGAACTCATCTACCTTGTTGATACCGGCAAGCGCGTTTTGGTGCCCGACTATCCTCCTGAAATTCTTTGGGGGGATGGCAAACGCGTTCAGTACGGCGCGGTTGACAGCATGGGTCGTTGGGTCACAGATGCCCATGGTGGATGGCCTCGCTAAACTTCTGCCCCCTGTATTGACATCCGAATCTCGGGTGTCAATACAGGGGCTTTTTGTTTTTTAAGATACCTTTGAATAAAAAAGCGGAGTCCAAAGACTCCGCTTAAAACTTTCTTTATGTTTTTGGTATTCCTGCGATTTTATCGATCACAAATGCCGTAATCGCATACGCCGCAACAATAAGAACAAGTCCGATAATGGCTGTTCCAAGAAGCGATTTTGCTTTTTTTACTTTATCGCCCGCTCCTCCATCTGTCATCCAAAGGTAACCGGCATAAACAACCAACACAACAAAGATGATCCCAAGCACAGAAAGAAATACATTAATTAAACCTCCGACAAGAACAGGGAGGTCTGCTGGTGACCCTGTAAGTTTTGTTCCAACTTTTTTCAACTCCGAATCTGTATTTTTCGTATCTAGCAATTGAGCAAACGCACTCACAGGCAGAAGCGTCATCGCCATCACTGACAGCCATGCGCTGATTTTTAGGTAGAGGTTTTTCATAGAAGTTATCAGATTGGTTATTTATATGTATTTTAGCCAGGTGTTGTGTCTTTTGACGCAGTGACCAGCGCATTCACGACATACGCGGTAAACGCATAAGCCGCTACCACAATAATCAAGCCGGTGAGCGAACTGCCAAGAATTTGTTTTGCTTTATCAACTTTTTTGGGGTCCCCTGCCGCGGTCATCCAGAGAAAACCCGCATAAATAGTCAGAAGAAGGAACACGACACCAACGATTCCAAGGAGCGCTTGAATCACGTTTCCGATCAGCGATGTCAGCGGGATTACACTGTAACCCGACTCTTGTCCTGTGCTCGTCAAGCCGTCTTGAATGAGATCCGCCGCATTCGGCTTTTTCGTCTCTTGTCCAAAAGCGTTTGGAACAGAAACAAACAGAAACAACAAGACGGAAGAGGGAAGTATTTTTGAGACGAAACTCATCATACAAAAACCGTTCCTAAGTAGTCGTTACGCCGGCGATTTTTGTGATAACAAAGTTCGCAATGGCGTAAGCGGAGAGCACAATAACCAAACCAACAATTCCGGCGAAAATAAGCTTTTGCGCTTCTTTTACTTTTATATCGTTTCCTTGCGAGGTCATCCACTTAAATCCTCCAAGGAGGATGATGACAACAGCGATCACACCAAGAAATCCGAGTGCCACACGAATGATCGAAGTGACCGTGTCAAGCAACTCGGCATCTCCAAGTCCTGCTTCATCTGCAAATTCGGAGCCTTCTGCGCCTTCTCCGCCGAACAATTCATCAGCGGTGAGCGGTTGAGCGTACGCACTATGAGTGAGACCAAGCACAAACGGAGCCGCCATAAGCAGGGCAATTGCGGCCCCAATGGCATAACCAAGAAAGGTTCGTTTAGAGATTGTCATAGAACATGAGGTTAATTCTTAGAAAGATTTTACCTTTTTTAAGGAAATTTTAATAGATGTTATCCACACGAGTTTTGCAAGCAGTCTTTTTTATGGACTTTTTGGTGCCGGTATAATCACCGTCCCCGTTGTGAGCGCGGTAATAATTGCATTGACAAGCACATAAGCCAAAAAGATAACAACAAGCCCAATGGTTGCCCATTTAAGCGTGTCTTTTCCTTTGGTGATTTGCGTTGATTCTCCGCGCGAGGTGAGCCACAAAAATCCTCCCCACACGAACATGAGAAGCGCAATTGCGCCGCTTAGTCCTAGCAGCGCTTTTATGAGCCGTCCGATCACCACTTGGATGCTTGCCGTTTTGAGCGGATCGAGTTCTTCGAGCGATTTCACGGCATGAACCGAAATCGGGGCAAGCAGTGTCCAGAGAAAGAGTGAGAGTTTTTTCATAAGACAATTTTGAAAAAGGTCTATAATGGTATTTCCGGCGCGATCGTGAGTTTAATCGTTTGAATGGCGAGATAAGCAAACATGACGATCAGAAGCCCAATGGTTGAAATTTTGAGATAATCTTTTCCTTTATTTATTTTTCCTGAATCACCACGAGAAGAGAGCATATAAAATCCGCCGATTACATACATAAGCAAAACAACAGCGCCAATAATTCCCAAAACGAAACTTCCCACATTCAAAAAGACCTGTTCGATATCTTTCAGCGTGCAATTTCCGGCATTTCCGCACTCGCTCGAGATGTTCGCCATGAACTGTCCGACTTCTTCCACGGTGCAGGTTGACCCTCCGCAGATGTTGCTTGTGTATGCCAAAGCAGAAACGGGCGAAATCACCAGTGCAAGAAGGATCGGAATGAAACCCACGGCTCGACGCATACACTTAAAAAGTTTGATTGATTTTATTTTGCGCAATCGTCAGACTTTTTTGAATCTCTTCACCCGCCAGAGCGGCAGAGATCAGATCGAGAAAGGCCTTTTCAACCGCTTGCGCGTCATTGCCTCTGTACCAGCTTTCCGCTGTGAGAGTTTGAGAGGAGAAAACAGAAAGAGTTTCATCTTCCAGTTGAGCGGTGATAAGAGCGCGCCGCGCTGTTGGCTTACGCGCGGTTTTCAAAAAGGATTCAACCCGTTCTTTGCCGGTGGAAAAGGAAATAAAATCCCAAGCCCAGTTGCTGATATCCGTTTGTTTTGACACGGCTTCAATCCAATAATTAGCGAAGTTCACCGTTTTGCCTCCTTCGATTTGTGGAACAGGGGCGATTCCCATGTTCAGTTTTGGCGAACGGATTTTGATGAGCGGGGCGTGATAGGAGTACCCAAAGAAGAAGGCCGTTTTTCCGTTCACGAACGCATCAAACGAACTCGGCTGTTCTTCATTCCATGTATAAACTTGTTTCAGAGGGTTTGCAAAATCCGTGTAAAAACGCACGGCATCCGCGGCAAGAAGCTCACCGCCGCTCTCTGTGGCAAAGACGGCGACTCCGCGGTCATCAATAAATTTTGCGCCGTTTTGAAGCATGAGCAGATTCAAAATATCTGTGGCGCGTTCAACATTATTGCCGGTTCCCATGGCCGCGCCGGATTGGAGGATCGCGTTATTTTGGCCGACGCGCGTGAGTTTGGCGACTTGATCTTGAAAAGCGGTCCAGCTCGATGGAGGTTCCGGAATACCGGCGGCGTTTAACAGATCGCGGTTATAGTAAAGGGCGAGACTGTCAACAGAAAGAGGAAGGCCGAAAATACGATCTTGGGCGTTGGCATTTTGATTCGGTCGATAGGAACGGACAACGTCTTTTGCCACCACATCCACAAAATCCGATTTGAGCGCGCGCATGGACAGCGTTGGCTCTTCTTTCAGAGTGTAAACGGTTTCTTTTTTAATGGTTCCGCGCGTTTCAGAGTAGGGAATTTTGACGGAGGGCGGCATGGGCTCAATGAGACTCAAGTATTCGCCCATCCAAGTGTTGTGCACGGAAAAAATGTCCGGACCTTCCCCTTGGGCAAAGGCGTGGAGCAGTTCATCTTCGTATTCGTCGATGCGCAGTTCTCGATATTCAAATGAGACATTCGGATGGATGGCTCGATAAGCGTTCATGATTTCTGAAAAGGTGTTGTCATCATCAAACACTCGCCAAATTTTGATGGTGACAGACTGATCCGCCAATTTTTGAGCTTCCGACGGACCGCCACAACCGGCGCCAAGCAGGGCGATCAAGGCGAAAAGCGTGATAAATTTTTTTGTGAACATCCCCCTCATATTGTTATTTTAAGGCCTTCAAATATTTTTTCAATTCCGGACCGACGTCCGGATGCGTAAGACCAAGCTCGATTTGGGCTTTGACAAAGCCGAATTTATTTCCACAGTTGTGCCACGTTCCTTCAAAGTGACATCCGTAAAGCACACCGCCGTTTTTGAGAAGCGTTTCAAATGTTCCCGCGAGCCGAATTTCTCCGTCTTTTCCCGGCGGTTGTTTTTCAAGCAGGGGATAGATGTTTGGTGTGAGAATGTAACGACCGATCGCGATCAAATTACTCGGAGCTTCGTTGATGGGAGGTTTTTCAACGAACCGACTGATTTCCCAAGCATTTTTTGAAACGTTTTTTCCATCGATCACCCCAAATTGAGAAACGATTTTTTGCGGCACTTTCTGAAGAGCCACCACAGAATCACCATATTTTTCATACACCTCCATGAGTTGTTGCAGGGCGGGTTTTTTGCTTTGGATAATGTCATCGCCAAAGAGAACCGCGACCGGTTCATGCATGTCCAGAAACGGCAGAGCCGTGAGCACGGCATGTCCATCTCCGAGCGGTTTGGACTGTCGAACAAAAGCAATTTTTGCGAGTTTGCCGATTTCCGAAATTGTTTTGAGTTCTTTCGTTTTTCCTTTTTGCTCGAGTCGGTATTCCAGTTCAAAGTTTCGATCGAAATGGTTTTCAATCGCGTGTTTGCCAATGGCAGTGACAAAAATGATTTCCTCGATTCCGCTTGCAACCGCTTCTTCAACAATATACTGGATAATCGGCTTATCCACGACCGAAAGCATTTCTTTAGGTTGCGCTTTTGTCGCAGGTAAAAACCGTGTTCCCATGCCCGCAACCGGAACAATCGCTTTTCGAATTTTCATACGTATCGATATTATAGCAGAAAATGAAAAAATGATGACATCGGAGCCAGACCTCAAATCGTCGATTTTTTCCCAAATCGACGATTTGAGGTCTGGCCCAGTGACTCCATTTTCTGCCGCTGTTTTATTAACCAAGCATTAAAAGCCATATTGAATCGTCGATTTTTTGGTCCGTCGATCTGTGCACGCCAGAGCGAATGCACAAATTTGCCACTTTCTTTCGGTGAGAGCACGGCCCCACAAGGGATACCTAATTCTCCAAGTTCTTTTGTCACGTGAAATGTCTGCTCCAGTCCATTATCCCAAATCGGATCTAACGCATGCCACTTGCCATCAAGTTTAATCTCAACATAGATATGGGTTGATTGTATGGAATTTCTATAGGATAAAATTAATGTCGGGATAGGTAAATCATTCCAGTAAAAAAAACAAACGCGATAACGAACATTAAATCCGGCGTGACAAAGTTGATTGAATAGTAATTGCGCTTTTCCAGAGCAACATCTGTCCGGTTCATTTTCGCTCAGAGGAATGCGGTAGGGAATATCACGTACACTCGTAAAAATCTTGCGTAGTTTATTCTGCATATAAAAAAGCTCAGGCATACGGTAGACACCTGAGCACAGCGTAAAGTCGTTGCGAAGGACGGTTAGTCCGGAAACCTCGCATGTCCCTTTTGGGTGTCCATGCAGTACGTGCAGGCTTGCACGGTCTGCGTACCATGGTTCCACCGCCAGGCGACCGGTGAGCTGGTCTCACGCAGTTCCGTTGTGTCAGTTTCGAACGTAATTTTGAGATTGCGTTCGACCTGCACTGTGCCGGAAAGCAATGGCGCGAAATCGTCTTGGCCAGACTCGTGCATGTGTGGCATGCACACACCCAGGCCATATTCGGCCAGACGACGCATGATCTCCTGGATTTCGGGAGTGCAAACGAGTTCGTTCGCATGTTTGACCATCGGGTGCATGTTTTTCTCCCTTTTCTGCATCCAAAAAAAAGAGTAACTTGCTGTCATTTTTTTGTCAAAAATTATGTCAGAGACGGCTCTCAAAATGATGACATCGGAGCCAGACCTCAAATCGTCGATTTTTTCCCAAATCGACGATTTGAGGTCTGGCCCAGTGACCCATCCTGTTGACATTAAGGATCGTTAATGGTGTACTTTTCTTGAGGTGTCAAACCATGACAAGTCCCGAACAGGCGAGTACCCCCAAGGTGTCCAAAGCCTATTACTGCCACTGTTGCAAAAAATGGTACACCGCACTCATGACCCCGTACACGGGTCCGCCGACCTTGGATGAGGAAGGCGAATGGTATTATCCGTTCCTTTACGATTCGGCTTCCAAGGCGGACGGTACCAGTCTTGACATTTGTGGCTATTGCCGCACGCCGTGCTGTCCTTCGTGTGAATGCATTGCGGGCGAGATGTACGTGTGCACACGGTGTACCAAATACCCGGACTGTGATCATTCCCAGTCATGAGGGAACCCATGAATTCAAAAGAGGAATTGTTCGCGCGGCTCAACGAGTTTGCTCGTTACGTTCGAAAGATCCATGTCACATGGAATGTTTCAGACGGCGGGCCTCGAATGGACGTGACACTTTTCGATGAGATCGATCGGGTTGTCCACACCTGGAACGACTGGATGATTCTGGGAGAGTCAAACTACCCGGGGACGAGAGCCATCCAAGACATCGTCAAGACGGTGTTTGGCGAGAGTTCCATCAGGGAAGCGTTACAGACTCACTCCTCGCTCATCCTCCACTTGAGGGGATGAATCCAAAAAGACCCCGTCGCGCTTCTGTCGACAAGGTCTTCTTTTTTTGTTTGCATTTTCCCAACTGGCGGAGAGGGAGGGATTCGAACCCTCGATACCTTGCGGTATACCGGTTTTCGAAACCGGCGCACTAGACCAGCTATGCGACCTCTCCATCGGGTAGGTGATTGCGAATGTATCATCCAAAATTGTCATCGTCAATGATATAATCTGTAGACATCATACTATGAAACAGGACTTAGAAACGAGAAAAAATTTCACAAGACGCCGTTTATCGAGCCCTGTTTCATAGTATGATGTCTACAGACTATGTCACCTTTTTTTACACAGACGTTTGCATCGGAAAAAAATGGAACCATTTATGTTTCGAGATTTTTCGGATCCACCGATGTCGTGGTTGGCGGTTGTTTTCAGTCCGGGAGATACATCGATCTTCTTTTTCGTAAAATGCTTCGGTGTATTCCTTCTGAACATCCCGTGAAAGAAGTGCTGTTGCTTGGACTGGGGGGTGGCGGAGCGGTGCGGGAAGTGAAAAAACGTTTTCCTGATGCAAGAGTGACCGCTGTTGAATATGATCCGATCATGCTTGAGATTGCCCGGACGATTTATTTGAAGCCAAAGGACCGGGTTTCTCTTCAGGTGATTCTTGGGGATGCAAAAGAAGTCGTGTCACAGTTGGAAAAAAAATTTGATGTGATG
>CAYJVQ010000016.1:0-13139 GCA_964373605.1 uncultured Gammaproteobacteria bacterium
GATGAGCGTTTTTTCATTCACCATGGCGGTGAGTTGAAGGGGAAGTGGAGCCACAGAGGCCGTATGCGTGAGCGTTTCTTGACGATAGCGTTCATTTTCAAATGTAAAAAACGGATGGAAAACAAACGTGATCTGTGTCAGCGCCTCTTTGAGTATCCCATCGAAACGAAACTCTCCTGTTTCGCCCGCTTTGACGGAAGGAATTTCAACGTGTCCCTCACGAACATTCGCATTGATCCGGGTCAACTGAAATCCATCCGGCCACTCCGGCAGAAGACTGACCATGGGAAATTCGATTTCACTTTCATTATGATAACGGACGACGCCTTGGATCGGCTGGAAGGCAACGAAGCGTTCCGGCAGATCGAGGGTGAGCGCTAAAGCGGAACGCGTGGGTTGAAAGATTTGCCAATCCATTTTTTCCCCATACACCGTTTTCTCTTTTCCGTGCACGAACGTCATTTTTGTTTGAAACGCTTGTTCGCCGCCCACATCGCCAAACATCACCCCTTTGATACGGACGTTTCCGGATTGTCCAGGAGCGATCGATCCGAGTGATACGCGGTTATCCTCCACGATTTCACCCTGATCCGTCACAAACGTTTGAAGGGCAAAGTGTTTTGGAAAAAAAATGGAAAGTTGAACGTTTCGGAGTTCTTCGTCCGTCGTGTTGGTGTATCGAATCACGATTGTTGCCGGCGCGCCTGTGATGATTTCCCGCGGCGCGACAGACGCTTCAAAGATGATCCGATCTTCAAACGCTTTTGGTAAAAATATCCATGCGTAAATCGCGATGGCGCTCAAGGTGAGCACAACTCCAATGAGAAACAGATCCACGGCAAACATCAGCCGCGCGAATTTGTATCGTCCCTCGTAGTGATAACGAAACCAATGCAAAAAGGGGAAGAGGATCATTTTGCCGGGATGAACCGAAAGACAGACGGCGCGTCCGATCGCAGAGTCCGGCGTGCCAACGGAATCACAGGCGAGCCCTTTTTTAATTTTTTCAAGAAGAGGCATAGAAGGAGGATAGCAGGAAAGGGGGATGGTTAAAAACTAAAAGGCGCTGAGCGTAAATACATCGGTTGTGAGACCGAGCACTTCCGCTTGTCCGTCACCGTCCACATCGCTTGCGACGATTTTCAATCCGCGTCGTTGTGATTTATCAAAGATGTAAAATTCCGATTTTTGTTTTCCCTCTTGATCGAAAATGCGCGCGAGCGGCGAACCGCCAAGTCCGGGTCCTGTAACGATCTCATCCGTTCCATCGCCATTCACATCTCCAACAGAGACGTTGACGCCTCCTCGAAATGTTTTGTCATACGCGAAAAAGCCCGGATTGATCAGCGTTCCGTTTTTGTTGTAAACGCGCACGTGCGGTCCGCCGCCAAATCCGGCGCCCGTCACAATTTCTTTGATGCCGTCATTGTTCAGATCTCCTATCGAGACATTGACTCCGCC
Source organism: uncultured Gammaproteobacteria bacterium (assembly GCA_964373605.1). Lineage (GTDB taxonomy): Bacteria > Patescibacteriota > Patescibacteriia > UBA9934 > GWF2-40-263 > VGKU01. The sequence continues at coordinate 1,462 of CAYJVQ010000016.1, forward strand.
GCGGAAGTTTTTCGCATAGGCAAAAAATCCCGGGTTGATAAGCACACCCTCCTGATTGAACACGCGCACGTGCGGTCCGCCGCCATTTTCCGTTCCGGTCACGATTTCAACCGTTCCGTCATTTTCCATGTCGCCGATCGCGATGTTGATTCCTTTTTGATAATAATCACCGTAAGGCGCGAAGGACACGCGCGGCGTTCCGTCCGTTTCATAAATAGTGACACGACTTTCATTTGCGACAATCGTTTCGCGCTTTTGGTCTCCATCGAGATCAAAATGAATCACCTGCGTTCCGCCGCGATACTCTTCCTCGTAGGCGAAAAATCCCGTGCGTTTTTGTTGTCCGTCAGGTGAAAAGACGCGAGCGAACGCGCCATTGAGAAACGTTGAATCGGTGATCTCTTCAATCGGCCGCAACAACACGATCCCGTCTTTTGAGGGAATCGTGACTTTGGAAAGAATGGATCCGTCATTCGTATTCGGATCCTGCTGTCCGTGCAATTTTTCGAATTCGGCGTTCAGGGCAATCGTTTGCGATTGTTGTGTGGCGTTGACGATGATTTTGCCTTGCGCGAAATCTCGATGCCACACGCCGGAGTCCATGACGGTTTGTTGAGGATTGAACGTATTGATCGGCGCACTTTTGGAAACGCCTAAAAACACCTCATATTCATCATACTCCCAAATCACGCCATGGTTGTAGGATCCGCCGTCATAACCGAAATAGCCGTTTCCAAGAAGCGTGGTGGTCAGACCGAATCGCACGGATCGGTAATCGTTTTGTGTTCCGTTGCCCCCCGTATTGTCCGTGTTGACGTTGATGAAATTTATCGCGTTATAACCGGATGTCTGTTCCAATTTCAAATACTCCGACGTTTTGTTTTTCCACTCTGAAAGCGTGTTGTGGGAAGAAGGGAACGTCTCGAACATGCGACCATTGACAAACGGTGAGAATGCCGGATGGGAACTTCCGTTGGTGATGAGGATCGGCTCGTCGCCAATGAGCGCGCGCGTGGTTTGAAACAGACGTTTATAATTTTGCACCCACAGTGCATCGGCCTGCACCGCCGTGTCATTCACGCCGTCACGGTTTACGTCGGTCGCCCCCACCCAACTGATCGAGTCTTGCACTTCATCATAAAACACCCCGTCCCAAAGTCCGGTTGCAAGCACGTCATTTTTTACGTGCTGTGCGAGATAGGGAACCCAATCGGTGTTGAGATTGAGCGCGCGCGTGCCGGGCCAAACGGATTTTTGTGTTCCGTTTGCGTCCGTGAGCCACCAGTCCGGTTTGATGTTGAGAAACATGGCTTGATGCAAGGGATCGGTCCAGGAGGAGTCGTTCCAACTGACCGTGGGAATGTAGGAAAGAATGATGATGTCCGGATTCAATTTTCGAATGTTCGAAAAAAAAGTTTTATTGTACACTTGAGTCTCGACGGGCAGGACAATCAAATCAAAATGAGAGAGCCGTTCGACATTTTGATCGAGAATCGGTCCGCTCCACAGAAAAATATTTGCGGTGCGGACGAACTCGCTGTTGTTTTTTGCCAGTATCGAGCCGGGTTGAAACGAGAGGACAAGCGTCAGGATAAACACAGCGGATACAAATGCACGTTGCATATTTAGGAAGAAGGGTCGTCTTCCTCCTGAACGCTTTTTGGATTAGGTGAAAAAAGTCGGTTGTGAATTTTCCATTGTTCGACAAATTGTCCGATTCCGCGCTCGTCACGCTTGTGGCGCGTTGTGGTTGTTCGTTGTGACCAACGCAAAAGAGATTCAAAGTTTATTTTGTATCGTCCCTGTACAATAACGTAGGTAACTTCCTGATTTTTGATGGCTCGACGGATGGTCATCTGGCTAATTCCAAACATTTTTGCAGCTTCGGACACAGAAAGACGGATTGTTTCTTTTGTTGGCATAATTTCTATCCCTGGGTTAACCCAGGGTTATCCCTGGGATATCCCTAGGTTAACCCAGGGATAGAATAGGGTGTTGATAAGTGTATTTGTTTACTCTAGTGTACACAAAAATCGTCAAAAAGTCAAGTTTGTCAGTCCAAGCACTTGATTTTTTCCTAAATTAAGCGTAGTATCGATACGTTTGCTAATATTTTCCAAAATATAACCACTTGGTGTGCACGAAAAGAAAATACAAACAAAACGCGAGGAATTCCTGCTTTTAAGAATTCGTGCGTTTCAAGACAAAGAGGCATTTCGGATTCTTATCAAAGAACACGGTCAAACCCTTCTGCGATTTTTGCACTTTAAACTGCCTGGCAGAGAAGATGCCGAGGATGCCTATTCATCTGTCTGCTTGCAGATTTGGGACTATCTGACACGAACGGAAGTAAAGCATTTCACCGGTTTGATGTTTACCGTGGCCAGAGCCGTCGTGGCGAATTTCTACGATCAAAGGAGCAAGCATCCGCAGGTCGGAATCGACAACGAAGACGGAACAGAGATTCCGATCCGCTCGCGCGATTCCGTTGCTGAATTGCAGAACCGTTTGGACGTACAGTTTCTGGAAGAAAGAATGCGTGAGCTCAACGATAATGAGCGCCAGATGATCATCCTGAGGTATTTGGAAGGGTATCGAGTGAAAGACATGGCCAAATTGCTCGGCACAACAGAGAACACGATATCGGTGACGCTTCACCGTGCGATAAAAAAATTAAGAGAGTCGTATGAATGATCATGACCTCATCAAACAACTTGAAGACAGAAAAAACGCGCCGGAGTTGGGCGGAGGTTTTGACATGGACAGACTTTGGAATCGCTTCGCTTCCGAGAATGATTTTCCAACCGGCAGCGAAACGGCTCGTTACGGATTTCGGGATTATCTCGAATTTTATGTCTGGCAATTTTCCCATGTGATGTTTAAGCCGCTCGCTTTTAGTGTGGCGGTATTTTTGTTGCTTCTTGCCGGATGGGCAAGCGCGACCAACGCTTCCATGAATGCCTTGCCCGGGGCCCGTTATTATTCGCTCAAGCTTTCGCTCGAAAAAGCGCAAATGACCCTTGCTTTTTCTCCGGCGCAAAAAGCGAAATTGCAAGTGGAGTTTGCGTCGCGGCGACTTGAGGAAATGGTTGAACTGACAGCGACTTCGTTTGAACAGGATTCGAGCGCTGTGCTCTTGGCCGTTCGACAATTCAAAAAAGAGGTTCAGAATATTCGATCGGATTTGAAAGTGGAAACGCAAACATCCGCACAAACACAACTGGCAAAAGAAATCGGGCGAAAAACAACCGAGTACAAAGTGACCGTCGCGGACTCAAGCGCGCATTCTTCCGAAGATGTCAAAGAAGAGGCGATCGAAGTGCAGGCGCTTCTTGAAGAGGCGGAAGACGAAGCGGTGGAAGTTATCATTACGGCACATGAATCGGCAGCGGACGAAGCGACGTTCTTTGAGCTCGAGAAAGCGTTTGAAAAGGAACTGGCCAATGTGCAAATCCTTGATGTCAGTAAAAAATTAAAAGAAAAAGTGGAACAGGCCGTCATCTTAAAGAAGCAAGGGGCGTATCGGCGCGCATTTCAGTTGTTAAAGGAAATACAAAGAGAAGGGGAAGGAGAGTAGAGACCGCTCTCAAAACTCGCGAGCTGTCTCGAGTAATGACAGGGACTTTTGAAAAAATGTTTGAGCCGGGCTTCGTTCCGTAAGGAAGGAAGTCTCACTCACCTTTGGAGCACGAATTCAGCTCCAAAGGAGAAACTAAACATCACACGGCTTAAAAGGTCGAGGCCAGAAATGGTCGCTGTGTGTCATTAAATGAAAGAGGCCCGCTTAGAGCCAAAATCTAAGCAACATGAATTACTTATGACGAATTCTATTACGAAACGAACGCTTACCGTCGCTGTCGCGGCCGCAACCATTCTTTGGTCTGTTGGCTTTGCGGCTCTCGTGCCTCAAACAGCTTCCGCCGCCATGTACGGCGACCTGATTCGTGGCGCGACACTCTCAACCGTGTATTACTACGGTTCAGACGGTCAGCGCTATTCGTTCCCAAATGAGAAGACTTTCTTCTCTTGGTACAACGATTTTAGTGGTGTCAAGATGATTTCCGATGCGGAACTCGCCAACATCACGCTCGCCGGGAATGTCGTTTACCGCCCAGGTTCACGATGGATCAAGATCACCAGCGATAACAAGGTTTATGCCGTGGCTCGAGACGGAAAGGTTCAATGGGTCGAGTCCGAGGCAGCGGCCAAAGGCCTTGCCGGTGACAACTGGAACCAATTCATCGATGATGTTCCAGATGTTTTCTTTGTTGATTACACAGTCGGCAATTCACTCATCAGCGCCGCTTCCGCCTACGAAGGCGCTCTCGTCAAGAGTGGCACTGACACCTACCTCGTGTGGGATGGCAAGAAGAGCAAAGTGTCCGCAGATGGAATGACAGCCAACATGTTTAAGTCTGGCTCCGTCCTCTCGGGCTCCGGTGTGGATCTTACCAGTATGACGGCCGGTTCTGATGTCACAAGCAAGCTTGCGAATCTGACCGATGCCGCTCAAAAGGTGAAAACCGCGACTTATGAAACGGCAAAGAGCGTTTCTGTCAGCGTGGCAGGTTCTCCAGCATCTTCAACTTTGATTGCGGGTCAGGGCATCGCAGACCTTTTGCATGTGACCTTGACAAACAACTCTTCTTCTGAAGTGAAACTGACGCAGATGAGTTTGAACCGCACCGGTGTTTCTTCGGACACGACTCTTGCAAACTTGTACCTGTTTGATGGGTACATTCGTTTGACAGATGCCGCAACGATTTCAGACGGAAAAGCCACATTTAATGACGCTTCCGGTCTTTTGACTCTTGCGCCGGGCGCTTCCAAGACCCTTTCGGTGCGCACAGATATTGCGGCTAGTACAAATGGTCAAACGGTTGGTCTGAAAGTGATGGCCGCCTCCAACTTTAGTTTTACCAGTAACGGTTCCGCTTCTGGAACTTTCCCAATGGAAGGATCCTTGCACACGATTGCCACGGCTCCAAGCACATTTGGAACAGCCGACTTTACAGGGAGTACGACTCCATCGGCATCGACGGTTGATCCGCAAGCAGGACTTCGTGTTTTTGAACGCACCCTCTCTGTGGGCGCCAACGAGCTTTGGCTCAAGGCGGTTCGTTTCCGCAACATCGGTTCTATCGATGCGGTGGATGTGAATAACTGGCAACTGTTTGTTGGTGGCGTGATGCGCGGAAGTGCGGTCATGCAGGAAGATGTCAATGGCTATGTGACATTTGATCTTTCGGCAAACCCCGTTGAACTTAAAACAGGCAATCATCAGGTAAAGCTGATGGCGGATGTGGTTGGTGGTTCGGGACGCACGGTGACCTTGGGTCTTCGCAACAGCGCAGATTTCATTGCTGTTGACACAGACTATGGCCAGCCAGTTCGTCCAACCGTTGGTGCCGCCGCCTTCGCGACGATGGACGCGGGAGCACAGACCGTAAACAGCGGGACGCTTACTTTCACGAAAGCTACGGATTCACCTTCAGGTGATGTGACAAATACCGCATCCGGTGTCACCCTTGGAAAGTGGAACGTTAAAGCGTTCGGTGAAAAGATGAAAGTGGAAGCTTTGCGCTTTTCCTTTGTGGAAAGTGATGGTCAAGCGGTGAGCGCCCGCAATGGCGCCGTCTTCTTGAATGGCTCGCAGATTGGGAGCACGGCTTCTCTTCTGGATACAAATGCGGCCACAGCTTACACAGAGTACACGTTCGGTTCCGCTTTCATTGTGGCACCAGGAACAACAGCGACTCTTGAAATTCGGGCTGACATCGTCGATGTCGATGGAACAAACAACATCGAAGCAGACGATACTTGGATTGCACGTATCGTGGATATGGATACGCGAAGCAACGTTCAGCGCATGACTTCCGGAAGTTATATAGATGCACCAGATGGGGCCGCAGTGACAGCCAATACGCTCACGGTCAGAACGGGTACGCTCACCGTGGCACGTAACGGTTCTTACGCGAACCAATCAACAATTGATCCAAAGACCGCTTACAAGATTGGTTCATACACGATATCGGCCGGAACCACGGAAGCTGTTAACTTGACGGACTTCAATATTGATTTCTTCGAAGGGGATGTTGCGACCTCTGACACGTCAGAGCCAGCCGCGGGCGATCTGTTTAATCTCTATTTGAAGTATGGTCCTGCGAACAACATGATCACAACCAGTACAAAGGGATCTATCGTAGAAGGATCCGCCACAGCAGCCAACTCATGGTCTGTGAACTATGAACTCAAGGCCGGTGACACCATCTATGTAGATGTGTATGCCGACATTGATACGGCTATCACCACAGGTGAGGTTATCCAGACCGCCTTTGATGCCAACGGAACGACGGTAAAGTCTAGTGTTGGTCCAACAACCGCTAAAGTTTCCGGTCAAACCGTCACCATTACTGCCGGTTCATTCACCGAGTTTAATGATGACCATCCGGTTGCGGCAGTTGCTCATGGAAATCAAGAGATCACCGTCGCAAAATATCGCTTTAGTTCTGCAAATGAAGACTACACAATCAAAGAGATGACAACGAGTGTTGCAAGTGCAACGGCATCGGCTGTTGTGAACAAAGTGCGTCTCTATGACGGCAGTACTATGGTTGGGGAAACGGTGTATGATGAGAGCTCTTTGACTCGCGCAACATGGACAGGTCTTGCCATTCAGGTCAATGCTAATGCCACAAAGATTTTGACTGTCAAGTATCTGCTTAACAGCGTAGGTGTAGGCGCCGCGACGTCACAAACCAACGTGGCGAACACTCTTCACTCTGTTTTGACTCTTGATAGCAACGGAACAGAGGTGACAGAAACGTCTGGAACAGAGTTCAGTAGCGTGAATGGAAATGCACAATGGATTTTTGCATCCATTCCAACCATCAGTTCTGTGGATTTGACAAACAGCACAGCTGTGAATGGTCAAGCCATGGATTTGTATAAATTCACGGTTACTGCTACCGGTGGTTCGTTGGCTGTGAAACAGTTCAAACTGACAACCACATGGTCTGATGGTGGTACACAAGAGGCGCTTGAAGTCGAATCGCTCAAACTCTACAGAAACGGATCCGATATTACGACGACCTTGACTTTTGTGGATGAAGATGGAAATGTCGTTTCAGGCACAAGTGGTCTTCTCGAAGATGATGAGGATCTGGTGATTACTTGGCTTACAGAAGACACAGTAGCTGCCGGTGAAACTGTCACTTATACTGTTCGCGGAACTCCACAAGCCTTCCGTCAGACCGGTTCTGATACGGTCGGTGACTCCGTGAGCTTCTTCTTGGCTCAAGATAGTGCATCAAACGGCACAAGCGTCTTCTTGAACGATCAGACAGACTTGGCTGCTGGCCAGTCTGAAATCATGGAACTCTTCACAAGCGCCGCCGCCAATACGTCCGACGGTACTGCCGGCACCATTGCTACAGAGTTCATCTGGTCTGATTTGAGCGCTGCCGCTCACGCGTCAGCTGCGAACGCAAGCTCGACAGGTGACTGGCACAACGGATTCTTGGTTAAGAATCTTGACCTTTCAGGCGAGACATGGACCAAGTAATCTTTCTGCACAACACCTAAACGTAAACGCGTATATGTGAAGGTTTTAGCAGAATCCAAACACCCACCCCAACCAGGGTGGGTTTTGGTTTCCCCCAAGAACCAATCCCAGGGTTAACCCTGGGATTGGCGGGGTGCCAAGCCACTCGTTTCTGTGTTATTATCAAAGGGTCTATTATGCAACTCGAACCAGAACAGCAAAAGATCGTTCAACAAATTTTGGATGAGGAGATTCCGGGTTCTCATGTCAGAATTTTTGGATCGCGAGCGCAGGGAACAAAAAAACGCTTTGCGGATCTTGATCTGCTCATCCAGGCGACTCGACCACTTTCCATCCGAACCGTTCGGCGTCTTCGAGATCGTTTTTCGGATTCATCGCTTCCATTTCGTGTGGATATTGTTGATGCAAAAACGGTTTCACCTGATTTTTTAAAGCGGATTGAGTCCGAAGCGATAGAAATTCCAAAATCTATATGAGTTATTTATTTTTTCGTCGAGTTTATTCAATACCCGTTGTTCTTTGCATCCTTTTTGTCTCTTCTCCGGTCTACGCCGCATGGATTCAAAAAGACCTTGGAACGATTCAAGGGTTGCAAGGGATGACACAAGCGGGCAACGCCATGATTACGGCCGGCAATACCGGCAACATTTTACGCTCAACCGATGATGGAAAGACATGGCAAGTCGCGGATAAAAACGCCAGCGTATATTGGCAAGACGTGGATACCCGTAACGGAATCGTGCGCGTGGTGGGAGAGAGCGGAGCCATGCGCGAATCAACGGATAACGGCGTGAGCTGGAGCAGTGTGACGCTCGGGATCTCGCAGAATATTTACGACATTGAAACATCCGGCGCTTATGGATTTCTTGTCGGTTCCGGAGGCCGTCTCATGTCGCTTCATCCTTACGCGAAAATTTGGCAGACGATTTCATCACCCACAACGCTCTCTCTCCAGCGCATTCAGATGGTTTCAGATTCAACCGTATGGATTGTCGGCTATGAAGGCATTTTGCTTTACTCATCCGATTACGGCATCAACTGGATTAACAAAGGCAAAGTTGCGGATGCGAATCTTTTCGGTGTGTGGTTTTCATCTCCCACGGCAGGTTATGTCGTTGGAAAAAACGGGACGTTTCGTAAAACAACGGACGCGGGAGTGTCTTGGTCGAATGTCGGCGTGAGCGGACTCGTCTCTCAAACGCTCTATGACATTCGCGCATCCGGCGATCAGATGATTGTTGTGGGGGACAAGATTATTCTTCGTTCACAAAATGCCGGCGCGACATGGACGGCGTATGATTATTCCCTTGAAAATTATACGTTTAAAAACAGTTACTTTGATGCGTCTGGAAATGCCTGGGTTGTTGGAACCAAAGATGACGTGAAATCGGTGATCGTGAAAGACGAAGCGGCTCCTTTGCCGACGGCGCCGGTTCAGGATGACACAAATTCTGTCATCCCGAGCGCTCCGGAGGCCGCTCCAAATTCACTCATTAAACTTGCCTGCGCCGTTCAGACCTCTGTAAACGATCCTTGCACAGCCGTTTATTTTTACGGGAGTGATGGAAAGCGCCATGCTTTTCCAAATGAAAAAGTTTTTTTCACCTGGTACGGCAATTTTGATGGCGTGGTCAATGTTTCATCGAAGTTTATGTCATCGTTGGCGCTCGGAAAAAACGTGACCTCTCATCCCGGAACGCGGATGGTGAAGTTTCAAAGCGTTCAGACGGTGTATACGGTTTCAAAGGGTGGCCTCCTGCGCGCGGTCGCATCCGAGGAATTGGCCGCGCAATTGTATGGCACAGATTGGAATAAAAAGATTGATGATATTTCAGACGCTTTTTACGGCAACTACACCTTTGGATCAAAAATTCAAAAAGCGACTGACTACGATGTTGTTTCCGCTCAAACATCCATAACCGGGTTAGATCAAAATTTTTAGTTCGCGAGTTTATCGGCAGTCTCCTTTTTCAAGATGACAGAATAAGAGGTGTGCTACAATATCTTGACACATGAAACGCACAATTTTTTTCAAAATTGGCTTATTTTTGTCAGGTTCGATGTTAACATTTGATCCTTTTTTTGTTCGAGCGGCCGCAATGCCAAATGATCCGTTTCTCTTTGAGCAATGGTATCTTCAGGCGATTCACGCTCCCACAGATGTGGAACAGACACCCGGATCACCCGATGTCATTGTGGCGGTTCTGGACGCGGGGTTTGATTTGGATCATCCGGATTTAACAGGTCAGTACTGGCGTAATTTAAAAGAAATACCTGACAACAACAAAGACGACGACGGAAACGGATATGAAGACGATGTTCAAGGATGGGATTTTGTGGATAGTGATCCCATTCCCGTTCCGCAGATCGATGAGATATTCAATGACACGATCATTTCTCACGGAACGGTCATTGCGGGAATCATCGGTGCGACGGCCAATAACAAGGAAGGGATTGTCGGCGTCAGTCGTGGAGTGAAGATCATGCCGCTTCGCATTCTCAACTCAAAAGGGGCGGGTTCGACTTCAGACGTGCGACAAGCGATCGTCTATGCGGTTCAAAACGGCGCGCAGGTGATTAATTTAAGTTTTACATCCGACAAGCCGGACGAGCGACTTAAGCAAACGATTGAATGGGCAGTGGATCAAGGCGCCGTGATTGTATCCGCCGTTGGCAACGACGATCGAGATATTGATAAAAAGCCGACGTTTCCCGCTTGCTATGATCTGTTGAGCGGCCGTGATTTAGTGTTGGGTGTGACCGCGACCGATCGAGAAAATCGCAAAGCCACTTTTTCAAATTTCGGCGCTTCCTGCACGGATGTCAGCGCTCCGGGAACGAATATTTTTGGAACGGTCTACCATGATTCCTCAAACCTGTTGACCTCAACGGCGTACAGTTCGCCATGGGAGGGCACTTCCATTGCCGTCCCAATGGTGAGCGCGACCGCGGCCATTTTGAAAACCCTTTTCCCCTTGTTGACTCCGGAGCAAGTGTATCTCTCCATTAAACTCTCCGTGAGTCCGGTGGGTGAATCTTCCTTGGATGCGCGTAAACAGCTTGGCGCAGGTCTATTGAACGTTTCCGGAGCCTTGGAAGCCGCCAAGGTGTTTGCTCGCGAAGGGGGCGTGCCTCGTTCGCGAATCATTGCCCATTCAAAATCTTTTTTCGTGGCGGAGGGACAAGGTCATGAACCGATTGTCAAACGCTTCAATGCACAGGGCGATAGACTCGCCTCTTTTTTGGCTTACAATAAAAATTTCCGCGGTGGGATTTCACTCGCGGTCGGAGATGTGAACGGTGATGGAACAGAAGAGATTGTGACCGGCGCCAGACGTGGCGGCGGGCCGCAAGTGCGCATCTTTGATTTGAACGGAAACGTTCTGTTTCAGTTTTTTGCCGATGATCCATCCGATCGTGATGGTATTCTGATTGGAACAGCCGATACCAATGGGGACGGCGTTGCGGAAATTTTTGTGACGCCGGAGCGAGGGGGAACCGGGGAAATCAAAGTGTTCAATCAGTTTGGACAGCTTCAGGGACTCCTTCGGCCGTTTGGAAGAGAAGGAGGACTGATTCGAATGGCCTTTGGGAATATGGATGAGGATCCGGAGAACGAGATCATCACCACTTGGTCATTGAATGCTCATCCGGTTGTGCGCATTCTCGATGGGAACGGCCGCTATGTTCGAGAATTTTACGTTCCGGAACCGCTCGCGCAAGGAGCGGTCGAAGCGGGAGATATTGATGGAGATGGAATCGATGAAATTTTGCTTGCCGCTCCACCCGGTAAATTTTCCTTTATCGAAGTTTATTCTCCGCTGGGAAAACAAAAAGGATTGTTTTCCGTCTATGGTCCATTGATGCGTGCCGGAGTTCAACCTTGCGTGGGAGACATTGATCAAAATGGCCGTTCAGAAATTTACACGACTCCCATGACCGGCGCCGGTCCTCATGTGCAGATGTATGATTCAGACGGTTTGCTCATTGGCGGTTTTTTCGCTTTTGATAAGTTGAATCGTTCCGGCGCGGTGTGTGCCATTTGGAATCCCTAAAAAAAGACTGCTCTCAAAACTCGCGACCTGTCGGCTTGCGGGACGGCGCCACCTCTTCA
>CAYJVQ010000017.1:0-12983 GCA_964373605.1 uncultured Gammaproteobacteria bacterium
CCTGAATTTTCCAAATACGTTGTGTTGGTTATTGATCATTTTATTTCTTGGCGGGATCGTTTTTGGACTGATGAACAGGAACCTCTGAAAGACGCGCTTTTTTAGAGGCTCCAATCGCTAAATGATGGGCCTTGAGAACATTCGCCAATAACATCGCGACGGTCATCGGGCCCACACCGCCCGGGACGGGACTGATGGCGCTTGCCACCGCTTGGACAGAGGCAAAATCGACATCTCCATACAGCTTTCCATCGATTTTTGTGGTTCCGACATCAATCACCATTGCGCCGAGTTTGACCATTTCACCCGTGATGATTCCAGGTTTTCCAACAGCGACAACCAAAATGTCTGCTGTTTTTGTTTTGACTGAAAGTTGCGGATCATGTTCATTGATGTTGTCGGCAATCACCCCTTGTTCTTTGAAAAGAATGATGAGCGGTTTCGCAAATAAAACACTGGATACGATGAGAGCTTTTTCGCCCCTGTTTGACTTCCCGATCAATCGCATCACTCCGAGGGCAACGGCCGAAGCGATTGCCGGTTCACCGTTTTTCAATCGCCGCAGATTTTCAGGATGAAATCCATCCACATCTTTGTTCGGATCAATCTGCGCGATCACCCGATCGGCGTTTTGGCAGGGAAGTGGAAGCTGGACAAGAATCCCCTGAACGTCAGAACGAACATTGAGGCTATGGATTTCCTTCATGAGCGTTTGTTCTGACTCCGTGGCAGAATAGAGATGTTTTTCAAATCGAATGCCAACTTCTTCGCACGCTTTTTGTTTGATGTCCACGTAGGTGTGTGAGGCAGGATCCGATCCGACTAAAATAACCGCCAGTCCAGGAATGGAATCAAGGGCGGCAACGCGTTGTTTGATTTTTTCGCGGATTCGTGCGGCTTGCACGCGTCCATCAAGTATTCTTATCATATTTCAATCCCTGGGATTGAAAGAGGTTAGGAGTAGGATAAACCGGAATAAAGAGGAAAACGATCCGTGAGTTTTTTCACCTGTTCACAAACAATCTCAAGCTTTTCTCTCTTCGCCTGATTTGTAATCGCCTCATCAATCCACTTCGCGATTTGTCGCATTTCGTCTTCTTTCATCCCACGAGTGGTGAGGGCCGGTGTCCCGAGGCGAATCCCGGAAGGATCAAACGGACTGCGCGGTTCAAACGGAATCGTGTTTTTGTTTACCGTGATGCCTGCGATTTCAAGGGCCTTTTCCGCTTGTTTTCCGGAAAGATTTTTTGTTGTGAGATCAATAACCATCAAGTGATTGTCCGTTCCTCCTGTCACAAGATTGAATCCAAGTTCCACAAGCTCGTGAGCAAGCGTCTTCGCATTTAAGACAACTTGATGCCCGTATTCCTTAAAATCTGGTTGTAATGCCTCTTTCAGCGCCACAGCGATGGCGGCTGTTTGATGATTGTGCGGCCCGCCTTGAAGACCGGGAATGATGGCTCGGTCGATCAGGGTTGGGATGTTTTCTTTTGTCACTTCAACCGTTTTGAGCGGTGTCGATGGATTTCCATTTGCTAAAATAATCGCTCCGCGCGGACCTCGAAGCGTTTTATGCGTGGTGGTCGTGATCACGTCAGCGATCCCAACAGGCGAAGGATGATCACCTGAAATAATGAGTCCGGCAATATGAGCGATGTCCGCCAGAAGAAATGCCCCGACCGCATCAGCCACCTCACGCGCTTTTTGCCAGTCGATCAGACGCGGGTAAGCGGTCGCGCCAACGATGAGGAGTTTTGGTTTGTGCTCGCGCGCGAGTGACATCATCTGATCGAAATCAAGGTAGCCATCTTTTGTAGAGATGTATTGAACGGATTTATAATAGCGTCCGGAAAAATTTACCGGCAATCCATGTGTCATGTGTCCGCCATAAAACAGGTTCATGCCCATGAGGGTATCCCCCGGGTTCAAGAGGGCGAACATCGTCGCGATATTCGCGGCGCATCCGGATGCAGGTTGCACGTTCGCGTGGGTCACCCCAAAAAGTTTTTTGGCTCGATCACGCGCGAGATTTTCGATTTCGTCAATCCACCTGCATCCTCCATAGTAGCGCATCCCGGGATAGCCTTCCGAGTATTTATTTGTTCCAATCGATCCAAGAGCTTCCAAGACTTGTGGTGAAACAAAGTTTTCGCTGGGAATCATTTCTAACCCTTCGCGTTCTCGCGTGAGCTCATGATTGAGCGCTTCTGCCGTTTCAGGATCAAAGTGGGAAAGTTTCATAGCGGGTCTATTGTACGAGAGGGTGATGACCTTGACAACTCTTAAAATTTTTTCTAGATTTAAACGCAGGGAGGTGAAACATGTTTGCCTGTTGTGAACGGCCTGTGCGAATTGCACAGTCAACGTTCACTCTTGTATATTTGCACGTTGCGCATCTGGAGAAAAGTCGGCTTGCTCGCCGCGATTTGCAATGGATGCTCTTCGCGGGTCAGTTTCTCGCAAGCCGCGATGGATCGCGCGTGGCGTGTTGGAATACGAACGTGGACGAAACCGTCTCGATCGTTGTCGGAAAGGTCATTTCTTTCGCGCGTTTTAATTCCAAAGGCGCAAGACTCATCTCCATAGACGATCACCTGATTGCCTACGGAACGCTTGTCGACGGCCGATGTGGATTGTTTCGGTTGACGAACGATGGTGTTCAACAAATTTCCCAAAGTCGTCCTGTTGGCATTTTGCGTCATTCGTCCGGCGATGCGTTGTTTACCGCTGATTCATTGAATGCCCAGTACGAGTGGCGCGTCTACAGCAGAAGTCTTCCACAAAACGGTTATCCCATAGATCGGCAGTCACTCGTTGCACCGCTTCAGGACGGGCGACTCCTTTTTTTCGAGCCGATCGGTGGTGACACCTGTTATCACTATCTCATCAGTGCGTCCAAGGGTTTTGAGGATTTTTATCCGACAGCGCACACGCCGGTTTCTTTGATGGCAGTGGCATCTTGGAAGGGCACGACGGTTTTTGGAATCAAAGGTGAAAAGGAGTCCATGCTGGAATTGCGGGGTGTGGCAAGCGCGCATTTGCACAAACGGAGTATTCACATCCGTGGTGAGCTTGAGCAGTTGTGGCAATCTTCGACCGAGAAGGGGATCGCCTGGTTGAGTCGCCTCACAGCCAACGGACGAGCGTATCGTCTTTTATTCGTCAACAATCGTTTGCTTGTCCAAGGCGAATTCGCCATGGGACCAAACGATTTGGTCTGGTCACCGGACGGCACGATCGCGGCGGCGCATATCCGGCGGGATCAAAACGGACGCGGTCAAAGCGTGATTGTGACTTTTGAGAAGGAGAGAGAGATTCGCCCCGGTCGTCGAGTTGAGGAATTCATTCTCGACAATCATGGCCGCGTTCAAGCATGGATCGAGTGCGACGAACGATTCAGCTATCCCTTTGTACACGATCGTCCACATGACCCCGTGGAGTTGGCGTGGAATCTTCGTCTGATAGATGGGGATATTCACTACAACTGTCTGATGTCGGATGTGATCCTTCTGGTAACGGATCAGACGGAATCGTGCGTCTAACCTTCTGGAGCAACCAAGCTCCAGTTTTTTATTCGCCGATTCCGATTTGGAGTTTTCCAATCATCTCGCTTAAACGATTGACCAAATCATCAAATTCAGGCAATCTCTTATCTGTTATGTTTGAAAGAATCAACCATATTCACCTCATCGGCATTGGTGGGATCGGCATGTCCGCGCTCGCGAAGTATTTTTTGGCAAAAGGGAAGATCGTGAGCGGAAGCGATTTACATCGAAGTGACTTGACGGACGATCTTGAGCGACGCGGAGTGATTTTTTATCAAGGACACGATGCGTCCCATCTTTCAGATTCCATTCGACTTGTTGTTTATTCGCCAGCCATTCCAACATCAAATTTTGAGTTGCTGGAGGGAAAAAAGCGCGGTCTCCTTCTCCGTTCCTATCCGGAAGTTCTGGGTGAGCTTTCCAAAGAATATTCCACGGTGGTGGTCACAGGGACACACGGAAAAAGTACCACAACCGCCATGCTCGGTCTGATTCTTTCGGCCGCGGGATACGATCCGACCGTCATTGTCGGATCTCTCGTCCCCGGGTTTGAAATGGGAAATATTCGAGTTGGACGCGGCAGATTTTTGGTGTTGGAAGGATGCGAACATCAAGCGAATATGTTGAACCTTCATCCGGAAATGATCGTGCTTACGAGCATTGAGGCGGATCATTTGGACTATTACAAAACGCTCGAGAACATCCGCGAAGCCTTTCAAACGTTTGTTGGTCGTCTCTCCGGCAAAGGAATGGTGATCGTCAATGCAGACGATGCCGTTTCTCAAACTTTGCAAATCAACAATCGTATCGCGTATGGAACCCATGCGACCGCTCATTATCAATATTCGGACCGATCTGTATCAAACGGCAATCAACACGTTCGGATTCGACGAACCGTTCCAAACGAAGAGCTTGGCGAGTTGGTTCTTCGCGTTCCCGGGTCGTTTAATGTGTTCAACGCTCTTGGCGCGCTCGCGGCCGCTATGGAGCTTGGCGTTCCATTTCAAACGTGTGTCCGAGTTCTTGAATCGTTTCCGGGTCTTTGGCGTCGGTTTGAACGTCTGGGTCTTTGGCATGGAGTTGAGATGATTTCGGATTACGGTCATCATCCCACCGCTATTCGTGTGACATTGGCCGCCGCACGCGAACTGTTTCCTCAAAAAAAAATCATCTTCTGCTTTCAACCCCATCAACATTCCCGCACCAGAGCTTTGTTCAGTGAATTCGTTGATGCGCTCAGCGGGGCGGATGAGCTTGTGTTGATGGAGATTTATCGCGTGGAAGGCAGAACGGAGGATGAATCTGTTTCCAGTCAAGAACTTGCAGAAGCGATGATGAAGAAGCGATCAGATTTGAGGGTTCGCTTGGTGAAAGATTTTCAAGAGGCGACTCTCGAGCTCACGCAAGCCGTTGAACAATGGCCTGACAGCGTGGTGATTATTCAAGGAGCCGGAAACATCGATGACTTGGCGAGAAAAATAATGCAAAAACAGTGAATGAAACATCGAGTCATTGACAGACAGTTTGTTTTTTGTTAGGTTTTTTGTAGCACATTCCATCCGAACGTTTCCAAAGTGAGGAAGAATGCGAAAGCCCGTTTACAAAAGAAGTCTCTGGCGAGGTGTGGAAGTGGTCGTTTTTGGCGCGGATCGTAACTGGTCCATTGCCGGCGGCTCGCGCGAAGAGATCGACGCGAACAACCCGGGTGTGGTTGATGACATTTTGGAAGTCATGCGCGATCTGAAGATCAAACGCGTCTTTGCTCCCAAACCCGCTTTCAACGCAAAAGTTGCTCTCACATGGGATTTAAGCATTGAAGTTTTCCCCGGTTTTTTTCGCGGCGAGGATGCGGATGGAGTCATCATCGTTCGCCCGGGCGATGCCTACATGCTCTCAAGCGCTGATTGCCTCACCGGGATCCTCTACAATGCCTGGACGCTCCAACTCGCTCCACTTCACTGTGGTCGTGATGCGCTCGTGGATAAAGAGGCATTGTTGGGCAATAAACCCCGTCTACACCCTTCGGTTATTGATCATGCCTGCGAGCGGCTCAAACTCGAAAGATGGGGTTATTCAGGATATTCGCATCTTTTTGCTTTTTTGGCTGCAGGAATTGGACCGCAAAGTTTTACGCATCCGACCACTGCCACCATGCAGGGACCCGATGGTTTGCTCATGTTAAACGTTCGGCGTGAAGAGAACCTTCGGCTCATCGCTCATCTGCAAGCGCTACAACAGCGTGTTGGATGCAGGGCCGGTCAACATCCGATCGTTGCCAACGCTGATCAGGGTGCCATTGATCTGGTAGGTCTCGTTCAAGCCCAGCTTATGGAGAAAGGGATCCTCATCGAAAACATTCAGTGGGATGGCCGCGATACCGCAACCGATCTTGATTCGGATGGAAATTTTCTTTTTCACTCTCATCGTCGCCATGACGCAAAGCGCAATCTGGTGGTTGTGCTACTCAACGACTGACCCAAAGGGTCTTTTTTCTTCATGTCTATGTCTACGCGAGCGCTTCTCAAACGGGTTTTTCAAGATCGAATGAAAGAAAACGAGCCCATGAGCCGGCACACGAATTTTCGTATTGGCGGACCGGCAAAATGGTTTGTGGAGATCAGAACCGTTGAGGAGCTTGCCCAGACGCTTAAAGTCGCGCAGGAACATCAGCTCGCGACATTTGTGTTTGGAGGAGGTTCAAACATTCTTGTCAGCGATGAAGGTTTTGACGGAATCGTGATGAAAATGGCCATGCGCAAAATCGAAATACAGGGCCGTCGCGTTCGTGCGGATGCGGGTGTTCTTTCCGCGACTCTTGCTCGCACAACAGCAAAAGCCGGACTGGCGGGATTCACTTGGGCTATTTCGCTTCCCGGCACAATCGGGGGGGCTGTGCGTGGCAATGCAGGATGTTTTGGCGGCGAGATGAAAGATCATTTGGTTCTTGCGCATCTTTTTCAGGACGGCAAAGTGATCGAACTTTCAAAAGAAAAGTTGAAATTCGGATATCGCCAGTCCTCGCTTAAATTCGGCGAGCATTCAAACGACATCTTGCTTTCAGCGACATTTGATTTTGACTTTGGAGATTCTGTTGCGCTTGAGCAAGAGCTTGAACAAAAATTGTCTTCAAGAAAATCTTCACAGCCGCTTGATGCGGGATCGGCCGGTTGCCTTTTTAAAAATTATACAATAAAAACGGACGAAGAACTGCAACACCTTGCACAGAAATTCGATATTCCTTCAGAGATGAGCCAATCCCGGCGGCTTTCCGCCGGGTGGCTCATTGACCAGCTTGATTTGAAAGGCACACAGATCGGTGACGCAAAAATAAGTGAAAAGCATGGAAATTTTGTTGTCAATACGGGCGCGGCAACAGCGGATCATGTCATGCAGATTGTTTCGCTCATTAAAACTCGCGTTCGCAACAATTTTGACATACAATTGGAAGAAGAAGTTCAATTTGTTTCCAATCGGGATCTCTGAAAATCCATCACTTTTTTTCGGTTCCAATCCTTAATCCATTATTTTCTTGCTATGCGCATCACTTCCATCAAGGCCACAAACATTGATCTGACCGGAGCCATACGAACCTACGTTGAGGAAAAAGCGAGTTCCTTGAAAAAATTGTGCGAGGAATTTGATCCGGCGGCAGTGCTTGAAGTTGAGGTTGGCAAATCCACGCATCATCATGCAAAAGGCCCTTATTTTCGAGCGGAGATGATGCTGTGCATTCCCGGAAAGGACTTGCGCGCGGAAACGGAGGCAGAGGATTTGTACGAAGCCATTGATCAAGTCAAGGATCAATTGCGTCGCCAACTCACCAGTCACAAAGACATGTTGCACGAAAAAAATCGAGGCATACGCCCCGGAAAGGAATAAAAACGAATCAGAGAATAATATTGCGCGTATGCCGAATTTTTTACATCTCATTTTTGGAGATCCAAACAAAAAGGTTCTTGCCATGCTCCGACAGGACGCGGCCCGCATCAATGCGTTGGAACCCTCTCTCTCATCACTTTCTGATGATCAACTTCGATCAAAAACCAAAGAATTTAAACAGCGTCTTCAAGCCGGAGAAACGATTGAACAGCTGACTTTTGAAGCTTTTGCTGTTGTGCGTGAAGCGGCAAAACGCACGCTTGGGCAGAGACATTTTGATGTTCAGCTCATGGGCGGTCTTGTGCTTCATCGCGGAGGCATTGCGGAAATGCGAACCGGTGAAGGGAAAACGCTCACTTCTACCTTGCCGCTTTATCTCAACGCGCTTTCCGGAAAGGGATGCCATCTTGTCACGGTCAACGATTATTTGGCTCGTCGCGATGCGGTATGGATGGGACACGTGTTTTATTTTTTGGAGATGAGTGTCGGCTGTATTCAGCAAGAGGAAGGTTTGATGTATGACCCGGCGGATCAAAAAGATTTTTTGCGGCCGGTGTCGCGCAAGGATGCCTATGGCGCTGACATAACCTACGGCACGAACAATCAGTTCGGTTTTGATTATTTGCGTGATAACATGGCTCCCACGTTGGAACAGACGGTGATGCGCGATCTGCATTACGCCATCGTCGATGAAATTGATTCTATTTTGATCGATGAGGCACGGACTCCCTTGATCATTTCCGCGCCGGCGCAAGAATCAAACGAACTCTATGCGCGTTTTGCGTCGATCATGAAACAACTCAAAGAGAACAGAGATTTTAATGTGGATGAAAAAATGCGAAGCGCCACCTTGACGGATCAGGGAATCGAGCAGATTGAGAAAATAATGGGAATAGAGAATTTGTATGCCGTAGGTTCCGGGCTGTATGCGCGTTTTGCGGACACGGCCTTGCGTGCGCAAGCCAACTATCAAAGAGACGTTCACTATATCGTGAAAGACGGCGAGGTGATCATTGTTGATGAATTTACCGGTCGGCTTATGGCCGGACGTCGTTTTTCCGAAGGGATTCATCAAGCGATCGAAGCGAAGGAAGGGGTGGAGATTAAGAAAGAAAGCCAGACGCTGGCCACCATTACGTTTCAAAATCTTTTTCGTTTGTATGAAAAACTGGCCGGCATGACAGGGACGGCGGCAACGGAAGCGGAAGAATTTTCTAAGATTTATGGACTGGATGTTACGGAAATTGTCACCAACAAACCTATCGTACGCACGGATCTTCCGGATCGCATTTACAAAACGGAACGCGGGAAGTTTATCGCTGTTGTCGCTGAAATTAAACAGCGTCAACAGAAAGGCCAGCCCGTTTTAGTGGGAACGGTTTCCGTTGAAAAAAATGAACAACTTTCCGAGATGCTCACGCAGGCCGGTGTGGCTCACGAAATCTTGAATGCCAAAAATCATGCGCGCGAAGCTGAAATCATCGCGCAAGCAGGTCGGCCCGGTGCTGTCACGATCGCCACGAATATGGCGGGACGCGGAGTGGATATTCGTCTTGGCGGCACGCCGTCTTATGTTGAAACGGAACAAGCCGTGAAAAGATTGGGTGGATTGCATGTTCTGGGAACCGAGCGCCATGATGCTCGTCGTATTGATAATCAGTTGCGCGGACGATCCGGTCGCCAAGGGGATCCGGGTTCCACACAATTTTATCTTTCCATGGAAGATAGTTTGATGCGTATTTTCGGTTCGGAACGAACAAAAAATATGATGGATCGATTGGGAATCCCCGAAGATATGCCCATTGAAAATCGGCTCGTCACAAAATCGATTGAGAAATCCCAACAGCGTGTGGAAGGACATCACTTCGACATGCGAAAACATCTCCTTGAATATGATGACGTGCTGAACAAGCATCGCGAGGTGATTTATGCGCGCAGACAGGAAGTGTTACAGGTGTTTGGACGAGAATCGGAAAAATTACGAGAGCGTGTTTTGGATATCATCGAGGGAGAGGTTGAACAAATGGTGTTGTTTCATATGGGGGAGGATGTTTTCAAAGGAGCAGAGATGAATACGGGTGAAGACAAGAAAGAGATTATTGAGACGGTCAATACGATCATTCCGCTGACGAATGAGCAAAAGGGGCGATTGAAGGGAATCGATGAAGAGGTGTCGGAAGATAAAAATGGGTTGGCGCAAAAACGCACGCGGCTCATTGAGGCCGTTATGGAAATGGTGCGAGGGTATTATGATCAGCTCTCGCTGTTATTTGAAAAGAAAGATGAGCTTTATCAGATCGAGCGAGGAGTGATTTTGCGGGCGATCGATATTCTTTGGATTGATCATCTTGCGGCAATGGGAGCGTTGCGCACCGGGATTGGGCTTCGAGGATATGGACAACGAGATCCGCTTATTGAGTACAAAAAAGAAGGGTATCAATTATTTCAACAGTTACTCGGCGCGATCAACCATGAAATCACGTATTCGTTTTTTAAGTACGTCAAACATTCGATTGATATGCGCGTGCAGGCGGAGCTTGAGAAATCCGTCTTTGAACGCCGCGGCGTGGTGATGAGCGGAGCCAAGAAGGGGGAAGAACCACAAGGAGCGGCACAAAAAATCGGGCGCAATGATCCTTGTCATTGCGGGAGCGGGAAGAAGTATAAGCGCTGCCATGGACAGTGACTGGCTCATCCGTAACCCGTCCATCCGTAACCCGGTAACGGATTAAAGGTCATCCGTTACCGGGTTACGGATGGACGTTGACTTCACCTATGTCAAAACTCAAAGAAATCCACAATCGCATTTCAAAAAGTAAAAAGCGCCAAAAAGAAATTCGTAAAATGTTAAAAGATGAACTTTCGCAGAACACGCGGTTTCAGGAACTGACCGATGAAATCCAAACGCTTCGCGAAGAAAAAAAGGGGATAGAACAACAGATTCGAACCCAAAGCCCTGACGGGCAGGAACTGGAAGAATTAAAGATTGAAATTCAGACGGATCAAGAATTGTTGTCGGATGTGGCGCTCAATATGTACGCAAAAAACGAAACCGTGGAGATTGTCGATGAGTACGAACAAACTTGGCATCCGGTTTTCAAAGTCTCATTTAAAAAATCGAATTAGGCGCACTTTTTCCGAATCCTCTGTGTCCACTTGCGTCATCATCCCCATTCCCCTACAATTTGCGCCAATATGCAAACATGGAAACTGAAGAAAAAAACGCGACAAAAACGCATAAAGCCATGGGGGAGAAGAATTTTTGCGGTTTTGATGCTGATTTCGACGTTCGTTTTTGCCGGGTACAGTTTTCCTTCCTCTGTGAATAAAATCGCAAACGCCATGGGGCTTCCTCGCGAGTTTTTCATTACAGATGAGCCGTTTCGACTCGGTCTTGATCTCAAAGGCGGCACGCATCTTGTTTATGATGCGGATATGAGCCAGATTCCGCAAGAGGAACGCTTGAACGCTCTGGAAAGCGTAAAAAATGTCATCGAAAGAAGAGTGAATGCCTTTGGCGTTTCCGAACCTTTGGTTCAAACCACGACCACAGGCGGCACGTATCGTTTAATTATTGAACTGGCCGGCATTACAGATGTAAAACAGGCGATCGATCAGATTGGAAAAACTCCTGTCCTTGAGTTCAAAACACCCGGCAAACCATTGGATCGCGATCTGACATCAGACGAACAGAAACAGCCGTCTGATGTCGTCCCGGCGGCATCGCCATGGGTGAATACGCAACTTTCAGGAAAACAGCTTAAAAGCGCCTCTGTTCAGTTTGATCAACAAACAGGAGTGCCAAATGTTGTCCTGAATTTTAACACGGAAGGAGGAGATTTGTTTGGTAAATTGACCGAGAAATATGTCGGCCAACAGATAGCTATTTTTTTGGATGGCCAAGTTATTTCCGCGCCTGTTGTGCAACAAGCGATCTATGGCGGACAAGCCGTGATCACAGGCGATTTTGATCTGGAAGAGGCGAAAACGCTCGCACGCGATTTGACCGCCGGCGCTCTGCCGGTTCCTATTCATTTGCTCTCTCAACAAACCGTTGGACCGACTCTTGGCTCGGTTTCTTTGAGTAAAAGTATCATGGCCGGATTGATCGGATTTGCCCTGGTTGGTGTTTTTATGATGGCCGTGTATCGCGTCGCCGGTTTTATCGCCGTTGTTTCATTGATCCTGTTCGCGTTTATGAATCTTGCCGCGTATAAATTTTTCGGCGTGACCATTACGCTCGCCGGTATTGCCGGTTTGATTCTTTCCATCGGGATTGCGGTGGATGCGAACGTCTTGATTTTTGAACGCTTGAAAGAAGAGTTTGCTTCCGGACGTGATTTCAATTCCGCGCTTGATGAGGCATTTTCACGGGCTTGGTCGGCCATTCGAGACGGAAATTTTACCACGCTCATCGCCGCCGGGATTTTGTATTGGTTCAGTTCGAGCTTTATTCGAGGGTTCGCCCTCACATTGACTATCGGTGTTTTGCTTTCCATGTTCACCGCCATCGGCGTTTCACGCGTCTATCTCAAAAATTTCTTTGATTGGAAATGGGCGAGACATGTCGAATGGTATTCGATAAAAAAGATTTTATGAAAATTGCTTTTGTTGCTCATCGGCGCATCTGGTACACGTTTTCCTCGTTTTTGGTTATTTTGAGTTTGTTATTTGTCTTTTTTCCCGGCGTACGATTCGGAATTGATTTTACCGGTGGAAGTTTGAGCGAAATCGAATTCGTCGATTCGGTGAGCACGGGAGATCTGAAAAAAACGCTTCAAACAGCGGGATATCCGGAAGCGATCGTTCAAGTGACGGGAAAAAATGGATTTCTTGTGCGCACCATACCCTTGAACGAAGATGAGCATCAATCGCTGTTGACACAACTGCGAAATACCCATGGAGATTTGGAAGAGTTAAAATTTGATTCGATCGGTCCGGTGATCGGAGGGGAATTGCGCAAAACCGCCATCATCGGAATTGTTTTGACCCTGGTTTTGATTGGTTTGTATGTGGCTTGGGCTTATCGAAAAGTCACCCAACCCGTTGCCGCATGGAAATATGGTGTGTTGACGATTGTGGCGGCTTTTCATGATGTGATCATTGCGCTTGGCGCATTTTCCCTTGTCGGACATTTTGCGGGTTGGGAAATCGGGACGTCTTTTGTTGCGGCGATTTTGACGATTTTGGGATATTCCATTAACGATACGGTCGTGGTTTTGGATCGAACGCGCGAAAATTTAATGAAACGCATTTCACACGATTTTTCAGACACGGTCGAGCAGAGCATCCATCAAACATTTTGGCGATCCATGAACACCACGCTCACGACCCTTTTTGCTCTCTTGGCGATTTTTCTTTTTGGCGGGGACAGCACACGGCCATTTGCCTTTGCGCTCTTGATCGGTATTTCCGTTGGAGCTTATTCGTCCATCTTTTTGGCAAGTCCGTTATTAGTGAGTTGGGAAGCGCGAAAATAGGAGACCGCTCTCAAAACTCGCGGTCTGTCGGCTTGCGGGGGTGAGAGACCTCACATCCTGAAACAGGATTTATCCATCC
>CAYJVQ010000018.1:0-11618 GCA_964373605.1 uncultured Gammaproteobacteria bacterium
TCGCAGGGAACAACGGCGACAGTCCGTTGGCCCGAAGACATGTCAACACGTCCCCTCACTCCTCTTTCTTCTCCTTAAACTCCGCGTCTACCGGCTCCTCGGTTGTCCCCTCGCTCTTCGCTCCTGTTCCCTCCTCTCTCTTTTCATACATCTTCGCCCCGACCTTCTGTGCCGATGTTGACAATTCATCTGCCGCTTTTTTGATCGCTTCGTGGTCATCACCGTCTTTAACTTTTTTGAGCGCTTCCATTTTCTCTTCAACTTCCTTGCGATCATCAGCGCTTATTTTGTCACCCGCATCCTTGAGCATTTTTTCCGCCGTATAGATCATGGTTTCAGCCAAATTTTGATGTTCCACTTTTTCTTTTTGTTTTTGATCCTCCTGTGCATGCTCTTCCGCATCGCGTTTCATCCGCTCAATTTCTTCTTTCGCCAATCCCGTGGATCCTTGAATCGTAATATTCTGGCTCTTGCCGGAGCCCTTGTCTGTTGCCGAAACATTCAAAATGCCGTTGGCATCAATATCAAATTTCACCTCCACTTGCGGAACGCCACGCGGCGCCATCGGCAGTCCGGACAAAATAAATCGTCCGAGTGTTTTGTTCCCGTTCGCCATTTCGCGTTCGCCTTGAAGCACATGAATTTCGACGGTGGATTGATTGTCCGCCGCCGTGGAAAAAATTTGCGATTTGGATGTCGGAATCGTTGTATTGCGCTCAATGAGTTTTGTCATCACGCCTCCAAGCGTTTCCAAACCAACCGAAAGCGGAGTGACGTCCAACAGCAACACGTCTTTCACTTCCCCTTGAAGCACACCGGCCTGCACGGCGGCTCCCAGAGCCACCACTTCATCAGGATTAACGCTCACGTTTGGTTTTTTGGCAAAAAACTCCTCAACCGTTTTGAGCACAAGCGGCATGCGCGTCATCCCACCCACCATGACAATTTCATCAATTTGATTTTTGGAAAGTCCCGCATCTTTCAGCGCAGACTCAACCGGACCCAACGTTTTTCGAATCAAATCATCACAGAGTTCTTCCAGTTTCGCTCGGGTGAAAGTTAAGACAAGATGTTTTGGGCCCTGGGCATCCGACGTGATAAACGGTTGATTGATCTCCGTTTGTTGAGCGGTCGACAACTCAATCTTTGCACGCTCCGCGGCGTCTTTAATACGTTGAAGAGCGAGCGCATCTTTCGATAAATCCACTCCTTCCTGTTTTTTAAATTCCTTCAAAATCCAATCGATGACGATACGATCAAAATCATCTCCTCCCAAATGCGTATCGCCGTTTGTTGATTTGACTTCGACCGTATCTTCTGAAACATCCAGCACGGAAACATCAAACGTACCGCCGCCCAAATCATACACCATGATCTGTTGACCCTTTTTTTTATCAAAACCGTACGCAAGCGCGGCCGCCGTTGGTTCATTGATAATGCGCCGAACTTTCAATCCCGCAATCTCACCTGCCACTTTGGTTGCCGCGCGCTGGGCATCATCAAAGTAAGCAGGCACGGTAATAATGACCTCTTCAATTTTTTCACCAAGCTGTTCTTCCGCATCCGCTTTCAGTTTTTGCAGGACCATCGCTGAAATTTCCTCCGGTGTATATTCTTTGTCATTGATTTTGACGGCGACCCCATCGCCGCGCTTCACAATTTCATACGGCATCACTTCTTTGTCGCGCTGAATTTCCGCATCGTCCCATCGTCGACCAATGAGACGCTTGATGGAAAACAAGGTATTTTTCGGATTGGTAATGGCTTGCCGTTTGGCAGGAAGCCCAACAAGGCGTTCCCCGTTTTTGGAAATCGCAATCATAGACGGGGTCGTGCGCGCACCCTCTTTATTTTCAATCACTTTTGGCTGACCACCTTCAATGATGGCCATACAAGAATTGGTTGTTCCAAGATCGATTCCGAGAATTTTTGGCATATTATTTTGAGATGATAACTTTTGCTGGACACAAAATGTGTTCACCGCGCTTCCATCCTCGCTGTATCACTTCCAGAATTATTCCGGATGGCGATTCGCTCGCTTCCTGCTGGGAAGCCGCTTCATGTCGGTACGGATCAAAGGCTTCTCCCACAGAACCAAAAGGATCAACGCCCATTTCTCTCATGACACTTTCCAGCTGTGTTCGCACATGCAGAACACCCTGCAACCAACTTTCCACTTTGTCATCCAATCCACTCGGTTTAAACTTCAACGCTTGATCGAAATTATCGAGAATGGGAATTAACTGCTCTCCCACGCGTTCGACAACGGATTGATGCATGAAAGCACGTTGAGCTGTAAGTTCTTTTTTGAGATTATCGTAATCCGCCAAGGCGCGTTTCCATCCATTCAAGTACTCTTCGCACTTTACGCATGTTGTATCTCTCGTTGCCCCCTCCTCTTCTGCCTTTTCCCTTTTTTCATCGCTCATACATCTGGGTAATTAATTCTTTCGCTTCCTCCACGAGCGCAATATTTCTTCCATAATCCATTCGAAGCGGTCCCACCAAACCTATAAGCCCTTCGTGCGCTCCTCCTTGATGATACTTCACAATAATCGTGGTCATCTGATTCCCAAACGGATTTTGCGAACCCAGATACACAACCGTTTGATCAGAGATAAGATCATAGACTTGCGACATGACTTCATCAAACTGATCCACCATGGCAGAAATGGACCTCAAAATTTCAACATCATCGAAATCCGGTTTGGCAAGCAGATTTGAAACTCCCGTATAATATCCAAATCGAGGATCAACGGCAACAATGGCCGTCTCTCCGGAAAGATCCACGAGACATTTCGCAATGCGCCGCAGGCCGAATTCAAATGAATCGTTTAAAGCGGTGGACGAATTTAGTTCAAGCGATGCGTGCGTTTGTGCCGGCTTCACGACATGCTGAAGATAATACTGATACGCTCGTTCTGTGGGAACGCGACCGGCCGATTTGTACGGCTGTCGCAAATAACCCTCTTGTTCTAAAATCGCCATCTCGTGACGAATGGTTGCAGACGAAACATTGAGCTTGTGACGCCGAGCAAGTTGTTTAGAACCAACCGGCTCTGCCGTTTGGATGTAATCTTCGATAATCATCCGAAGGAATGTTTCTTTACGTGTATCAAACATATACTAGCACTCAAGATTATAGAGTGCTAACCGATCTTGTCAAGTCTTTTTTCGAGACGGTAGACAGAAGATTTTTCAATGAGTTTTTTCCATGAAAGTTTTCGCGTTCGATTGTGTTTCAACAATTCCGAAAATTTCTTGCCGCTCAATAAATTCGGTATGATGACATAATTCGCTCCGAGGTCGTAACAGGTTTTGGCTTCTTCAGGCGTATGGACTGACACGATGATCACGCCGTCATAGTTCCTTGATGACAAAAACACGAGCAAATTTGAGCTCACGATCACATCCGGAATCGTTGAGATAATCATCTTGGATTTATTGGCTTGAATTTGTTCGAGCAAAATTTCATCTCCCGCATCGCCATAAAGATGAGGTTCGCTCAATTGAGAAAGATGTTGAATAACGTGCGGATCGAAATCCACAATGAGATAGGGCTGTCGCAATGCTTTCACGGAATCCAAAAGCACTTCGCCGATCGGATGATACCCGAACAGCAAGATATTTCCGGTTCGATGAGACTTCTTTTGCTCCATGGCAAGCGTATAACGGGGCTCCAAACCGCGAAATAGCGGCTGAAGCATTTCGTAAATCTTCTCGTTAAAATTGATCAGATAGGAACTGGCCGCAATGGTCAAAAGCCCGATCGCCGTCACAAGAGCCATCAGATCGCTTTCAAGATGTCCGGCGGCTATTCCCGCGGCGATCAAGATAAAAGAAAACTCGGAAATCTGCGCAACCGTCGTGCCTGCCATGAATCCGGTGCGAGGATGATAGCCAAGCATGCGCATGATAAACAGAACAATGAGTGGATTGCCGATCAGAATGAACAAGCTAAACACGAGCGTTGGGATAAGCAAAGAGGTAAGGTGATCAAATCCGAGGTGGGTTCCCAAAACGATGAAAAATATGATTAAGAAAAAATCACGCAGGGGTCGAATACGCGCATTGATTTCACGCTGGTACACGCTTCCGGAAAGGGTGACGCCCGCGATAAGGGCGCCGATCTCCATGCCAAATCCCAAGAGCACAAGTCCGCCGGCGATCAGAAAACACCAAGCGACCGAAAAAATAAACAACAATTCTTGTGAGCGAGCCACGTAACCAAGAAGAGGAGGAATGATCTTTGCGGAAACAATCCAAAGAACCGGAACAAGCACCAGACCTTTGAGAAGAACGGAAACAAGGGCTTGCTCGATGGTGGCGCCGCTCGTAATCGCGGCGAGCCCAAGAAGGATGAGCATCGCTATGAAATCCTGCACCAGAAGAAAGCCAACGCTGATGCGGCCATAAAGCGTGTCGATGTCATCTTTATCCAGGAGGAGTTTGACGATGATAATCGTGCTTGAAAAGGCCAGAGCAACGGAAAGATACAGACTGGTCACAATATCAAATCCGGCCAGCATACCGATCCCCAATCCAATAATCGAAGTGAACAGGACTTGTCCGATGCCTGTCGCAAGCGAAATACCTCCAACATCTTTGAACGAGCGCCAATTCAAACCGAGACCAACCGTAAAAAGCAAAAACGCCACACCGATCTTGGACATGGTTTCAAAGACGACCGTGTTATCGGTAAGCGCGAGCACACCGGGACCAACAATGATGCCCGTAATGATGTACGCTAAAATCAACGGCTGGCGAAAACGAAAAACAAACAGCGAAAAAATCGCGGCAAGAATAAGGATGATCCCGATTTCAAAAAACAATCCCTCCATACCGTTTGGATAAGTATATCAAAAAATCAGCTCTTGTCGAAATCTGTCTCGCTTGCTAAAATCATGCTTCTGGCCCCATCGTCTAACGGTTAGGACGGCAGGTTCTCATCCTGCAAATCGGGGTTCGATTCCCCGTGGGGTCACCACATAAAACACCCAGATTTTGTCTGGGTGTTTTATGGGGACAAAAAAGGGGTCAGGTCTTGCTAATGACTTTTTTAAATCTAAAAAAGTCATTAGCAAGACCTGACCCCATCACAAATGCACGTTCAAAACAAACGAGGGCATCTCGCATGGATTTCCCTTTTTTTCATCTCTCTTATGATCTTCATACCGATACACGGTGATCGCCGTTGGCTCTTTGGCTGATGAATTCTTCAACAAATTTTGTTCAATGGTTGCCAAAAGCTCCATGGTGATCGGCTGGCTTGTTCCATCTTCCAAAACAAACCTATCGCAGGAGGTTTGCTCATCTTTAAACTTTTCGTGATAACCACTCCATCGCTCAATCGACAAAATCGCGGCAGATTTCTCATCTGCCAACTCTGTTTTTTCAAACGTACAATAGGGGATGCTCTCGCATGGGTTCATTTGCCATAGACTGTTTGGATCCAATCCCGCTTCTTTCAAACGCTCGTTGATTGGTTTTTGTTTCTCGATTTTCTGCTCTTGCTGTAACTCCGCGTTTGATTTCGCCAATCCGCTTAACGTTTGTTCGACAGCTTTTGTTCCTTGCGCTCGAGTAAAAAGCACAAAAATCAAAATGAGAACGACAGCGCTTAAAATAAAAACAACAGCGACGAAAAACGACCCTGAAGATTCTTTTTGTTTGGTAGGCATAGTTGAGTAAAAACTTTAACGGTCTCCCCACTCTTCTTCTTGTCGAACAAGCAACTCCTTCGCCCGCATCGGCTCGGCCATGATGTCTTTGACCGTCTTTTCCATGCGAGCGCTTTGTGATCCTTTCACTAAGATGATATCACCTTTCTTTATATTTGCATCCAACCATCTCCCCGCGAGCGCGGAGTCAATACAAGACTCCATGTGTGATTCCGGAATTCCCGCTTCGATTGCGCCGCGTTGAATATCTCGCGCCATTTCGCCGACCGTCACCAAGACATCCACACCGACTTCTGCCGCTTTCAATCCGATCGATCGATGCTCTTGCACACGATATTGTCCAAGTTCCGCCATGGGTCCCAGCACGGCGATACGGCGCGCCCCTTCAGAAGGATGAAACTCGCCAAGCGTTTCAAGCGCTGACTGCATGGATGCCGGAGCCGCGTTGTAACTGCCATCCAAAATGAGCGATCCTTTGATTCCCGGAATCGGATTCAGGCGACCGGGTTCAAACTTGAGCTGCGGAATCGAGGAAAGAATCTGCTGATCACTCACGCCAAAATGACGAGCGACAACAACCGCGGCCAAAACCGAACTGACGGCCGGGCGTCCAAGGACATTTTTCATTTCGATATCCAAACGAGACTCATCCGAAACAATCACAAAGGATAATTTGGAAAACAATTCGCCCGGTTCAAATGAAAAATCTTCACGCGTCAAAATCTCATAATCAACCGCCTGAATGTCGGCGGAAGCGGAAAACCCGTATGTGGTATGAGGCGAGCGGGCATGTTCAACAAGCCCCAAAACGCGCGGATCATCCGCATTGAGCACCACGAGTCCATCCTCCGGCACAAGCTCCAATAATTTCGCTTTCTCTTCCGCAAGCTGTTCTCTCGAACGAAAAAATTCCGCATGAACCGATGAGAGGCGCGTCAGAACCGCGACCGTAGGCGTTGCGATCTTGCAAAGCGCGTCCATATCTCCCGGACGGTCAATTCCATATTCAAGAACAAAAATTTGCGGAAAGTGTTTAGGCGAGGAACAAAGCACCGAGACCCATCCAAACACAGAACGGCCCGGAGATTTTTTTCCCAGAATCGTCAAAGGCAAACCGAATTCGTTGTTGTAATTTTTGAAATTCGGCGCCACGTCAAACTTTTGTGATAAAAATGCCGCAATGGCATCGCGCGTTGATGTTTTTCCAACCGAACCTGTCACTCCGATAATAATCGGCTTGTGCTTTTGGATCAGCATCGTGGCTTTTTTGGCAAGCAAGTTTTGGATAAAACGTTTCATATTTGGAATCTCTCGAAGAAAAAATTATTCCACTTTCCTCACCGGCGGAACTTCGAAATACTCTAGCAGAAATTGTGCCATTTCTCCAAACAGCGGCGCGGCGGTTGATTCAGCCCAAACAACATCGCGGGGGTAATCGATACGAACGACCATCGCAAATTTTGGATCCTCCACAGGACCAAAGCCGGCAAACGAACCAATCGTGTTGTCGAGCGAATAGCCAATCGCGTCCGTGCGCGCAACCTGTGCCGTTCCCGTTTTACCGGCGATATAATATCCTGGCACTCCGGCTCGTTTGCCATGCCCGCGTTCGATCACCGAAACCAACATGGCACCTACCATTCGTGCGGTTTTTTCATTGATCACCTGTGTGATATCCTGCGGCACGCGTTTTTCTATCGTGCCATCTCCATAATGAATTTCATCCACGATTTGAGGTTTTTTCAAAACCCCCCCGTTTGCGATCGCCGCGTATGCCATCAGAATCTGTATCGGCGTTACGGTGATTCCCTGTCCAAACGCGGCCGTGGCTTTATAAATTTCGGAATTTTTCTGAAGAGCGGAAATGTTTCCCGGCATTTCTTTTTCAAGTTCCATACCCGTTAACATGCCGAATCCAAAACGTTTTACATAATCCACAAACGCTTCCTGACCCATTTGTCGCATGGAAAAAATCATTCCCGTATTGATCGAGTCTTCAAGAACTTGCGTCATGTCAACCTCTCCATACACTTTACCTTCCGCATTTCCAATCGGTTTTGGCCACCCTTCGACCAAAACGGAACCTGTATCCACAAAGCGAGTCGAGGGCATCACCGCGCCCACATCCACCGCCGCGGCCATGGTGAGCGGCTTAAAAATGGAACCCGGCTCATACGCCCGAAAAATCGCCGGATTATTGAATTGGTTGATGGAATCCACCTGTGCATAATTGTTTGAATCAAAATCCGGACTGCCGCACATGGCAAGTATTTTTCCGGTGGACGGTTCAACAATCACGATGCTTCCGCCATCAGCTTGATGTTTTTTCACGGCATCTTTGAGCAACGTGCAGGCCTTAAACTGAATCGTCCGATCGATGGTGAGAATAATATCCACTCCATCAACCGCCGGCTCAATCGAACGCTCTCCAACGGCAATCAAACGTCCGGCGATATCACGTTCCGATCGGAGCGTGCCCGGCTTCCCTGTGAGCTGTTCATTAAAATATCCCTCAATGCCATATCGTCCTGATTTATTTCCTTCCGCATCTGACCCCATAAATCCAAGCACATGTCCGCTCATAGACGGTTCGGGATAAAGACGCGTTGATTCGCGAATAAAATGAATACCGGTTAATTCTTTTGCGAGAAGTTGATCGAGAAGATTATCAGGAACTTCTTTCTCAATCGGTTCATAGGGATCCTGCGGACGATCCAATCGCTCTTGAAGGGCGGCCATTTTTTTTTCATCATATCCAAAAATTTCACTCAACGCTTCCACGGTTTTCTTGACATCTTTCATTTGACGAGGATCCGCGTAAACGGACGCGAGTTGCTGATTGGTCGCCACCGGAACCAAACGCTCATCTTTGTAATCATGCATGAAGACCTGTCCGCGTTGCGGGATGAGTTCACGCAAAATTTCATGCTGGCCGCTGGCGAGCGCTTGATAAAATTTGTGGTCGACAATTTGCAAAACAAAAAGTTTCACTCCAATCACCGATGCAAAAAAAACAAGAAACCAACGAAAGGCTTCCACTCGACCGTCGCGTGTTCGATTGGATTTTCGCGTTCGAGTCATACGGGAGGTCCCTTGAAAAAAAAGAGGGCTGACAAGCCCTATTTTATCAGATCTCCGTTAAATCGTCTTCTGAAACCGTTCGTCCAAGATAAGCCGTGACTTCGCCTGTGTTTTCATTGGTGACCAGTCGCAAACGCTCTCCTTCGGCGGATTGATATTCGCTAAAAAGATAGCGGTCGTCCAATTCGGTTTCCGCCGCGCCATCCACGCCGGTTATTTTGCCGGCATTTTCATAATTGAATTCATACTCTTTGCCGCGAAAAAAAACTGAATCATCCGGTTCGATTTCATCTTCCAAACTTTCAAATAAAATAAGCTCCTCCTCGGCCGGTGAGATCGCCAACATTTCGTCATCGTCGCTGTAGAGCATGAAAACCGTTGACTCATCATCAAGCGTAAGCTCGCTACGCCCAACATAAGTGAACGGATGATTGAAAACACTCACGGTGCCACCGAGCTCGGCAGACAAAAGTTCATTGATGGTCATAAAGTGAAGTCAATAAATGATTACTTCCCAACTTTTGCCGATTATAACAATATCTGTCGTTATGTAAAGCTCTTCAACTTTTGCTTTGATGAGCGATATCATACATCCGGAGACCGCTCATTTGACAAAGGCGTGATTTTGCGTTACATTATGACCTCAAGATCCATCAGATCTTGATCTTTTCACAACCGTCAAAGCAAAAGGAGCGAAGCGTTCATGCGCCATTTTCTGAATCGAATCATCGCAGGAAAGCAACCGCATTGGACCCGCGTCGTCGATGAGATCGACATGGAAAGCGGCCGAAAAATCGGCGTGCTGAACGTCAATGAGTACCGGGCGGCCGTGTTTCCAAATGCTCTGATCCAGCTCTCAAAGAATGCCTTGAGTGGGATCATTCACATCAAGGAAGTCAACAGCGCTCCTTTTCTCATGGCCAGCATCGGGGGAGTCTGCATCAACATGCTCGGCGGCATTCGACCGGACCAAAGCGGATGTCTGATCGGCGAGGTCTTGGTGAACGTCCGCCTGGTCACTCCCACGCGAGAGAGCGGAGTGCAGAACGCACATCTCTCGATTGATGTTCGCCACCCGGCACCGTTGGCGGGTGCTCTCAAGCCCGAGCTTCCTCTTGTTCTTCGGTTGTGGAATGCGCGCTCTCCGGACAAGGTGCCGGATTTCGCGTTCGACTACCGCTTCGGGCCGGACTCCAAGGGCGGGAACATCTTCGTCATTCTCTAGGCCACGCTTGACCCTCACAGCGAGCCTGCGCTCGGATCAGTTCCCTATGTTGGTGGAGCTGGTTCGAGCGTTTTTTGTTTTCTCATACAAATACAAATCCGGAGTGGTGCATTGAGTACAGAACGCGGGATCCTGTACAGAGTATTGACAATAGCGCTATTTTGTGATAGATTCTTAACTCAAGATTCATCAAATCTTGCCTCTCACTCTTCCCAATTCGAATGCGAAATGGGTTGAACCGGCGGCAAGATCGTTCGATCTTGCTCCTTTCCAAGCGTCAAAAAAAGGAGTGGTCCAATGAGCCATTATTTGCACCAACACATCACCGGAAAGCATCCGGTGCGTGTGAAGGTCGTCGACGAGGTTGATCGGGTCAACGGAGCTGTGATCGGACAGCTCAAGATCAAGGAGTTCGGGCTGGCAACGTTCCCGAACGGCCTGATCCAGATGATGAGGGTGGCGCTTGGTCGAATGAATTTCGTGAAGGGTGGCGGCAACATCCCTCCGTACTTCTTGACCAGCATGTCGGGCGTGAAGATCCATCTGCTCGACGACATCAAGCCGGACGAGAACGGGGGCGTGTTCGGCCAGATCGAGGTGAACGTTCGGGTATGCACAACCAACCGCGAAGGTGGGGTCGAGAACGCACATCTCTCGATTGATGTCGTTCGCCCGAACCACCCGACCAAACCGGAGTTGCCCACGGTGGTGCGATTCTGGAATTCCCACTCACCGACGGACATCCCGACCTTTTCGTTCGACTACCGCTTCGGGCCGGACTCCAAGGGCGGGAACGTCTTCGTCATTCTTTAGGCCGCTTGACCCTCACAGCGAGCCTGCGCTCGGATCAGTTCCCCCTGTTGGTGGAGCTGGTTCGAGCGTTTTTTGTTTTTCATACAAATACAAATCCGGACTTCCATCGACTCGATCAACGTACGAGGGAATCCAACCGGGAATCGGCCACACGTACGTGATCATTCGAGCGCCGCAGGAAAGTTCACACGCCAGTTTGTCGCGAATTTTTTCGTAAGTTTTTGGCATCAGAAACATGTACACAACGCTGTAAGTCGACAAATCATGATGGAAAACATCACCAAAAATGATCTGCGCTTTTTTGCCATCCCGACCAAGTTCGACCTGAAAGCCGGACGCGTGGAAGGATCCCAAAAAAGAAAAGAGACTCGCATAGGCCCATTGCAAAAAAGAAAGTTCGACACCGAACGTTTTTGCGGATGTCCGCTTCGCGAGATATCGGCACACGCGACCGGTTCCGCATCCAAGTTCGACAAATCGATCACCTTCTTTCAACTGTGCAAGTTTTTCAATACGCAAGAGGTCTCGCTTCCATGTCGGAGCCCAAGGAGCTCCACGCCATGAAGCATAAGCCGCAGATGCAAGAAGCAAAAAAAGAAACACGAAAAAAATAACCATATCAGAAAAAAATATAACACACCTCTTGATTTTTAAAAAATGTTTCCGTATGATTCGATCGTTCAAATCGTTCGTCGGGATGTAGCTCAGTCGGCTAGAGCGCCACGTTCGGGTCGTGGAGGCCGCAGGTTCAAGTCCTGTCATCCCGACCAAGTTAGACATTATTCCTGAATCCGGACCTGACCCCTATTTACAAATCA